>JBLHTU010000086.1:0-14999 GCA_047627515.1 Cyclobacteriaceae bacterium
GATGTTTTATCTAGAGGTATTGATATTGAAGACATCGAGTTAGTCATTAATTTTGATGTGCCTAACGAAGGAGCCGATTACATTCACCGGATTGGGCGTACAGCAAGAGCAGCCTCAAAGGGTGCTGCCTTCACGCTCATTGACCCTTCGACTCAAAGAAAATTTCAGCAGATCGAACAGCTCATAGGAAGAGAAGTTCCAAAAGGAAAAGTGCCTGATCATTTAGGTGAAGCACCAGAATACAACCCGTCAGCGCAGAAGAAGGATTCAGGTGGTTACCGAAGAAAGAGATAACCCCTACTATAACTTTAAAAAAACACCAAAACCGTAATTAGGACTCGCGAGAATCCTTTTAGCGTAAAATGCGCGCCCTACCGAAGCACTGAAGCCTACTCTCGAAAAAGGCTGATAGACAATTTCGGGAGTGAATGCTAGGTACTCTATGTTGTTGCCAAACAGCCCGTTAATTTGACCTGATTCAGAAAAACTGCCATTATCAATAGGTTTAACACCATTAAGCCTCATGATAATAAACCAGTCACCAATACTTCTGCCTACTTCGAGACCATACCGAAGCTCATCATTAAATTTCTTTGTCCGATGATTGTAACTAATCGAAGTCGTCGCATAAAACTCACCCAATGATCTACTCAGATCTACGCCCACCATTTGATTAAACTCGCCATCTCCTGTTTGTAGTGATCCAGAACGGCCTCCAGATGATACACCAGTCGGTAATCCAAGCGTCAGTGTCGCTGACAAAACGATCGGGCGGTTTTTGATCAATGCATACTTGATAGATAAGTCTATATCTCCAACAGCATTGAGCTCGTCACCATCTGTGATCAGCTGGTCGTTGATATCATTCAACTGGTTAAGGGTAGCTCTACTAAAAAACGGCATATATGTGATCACATCCAAGCGATCAGTCAATCCATATTCACCATAAAAAGCAGAAATATACTGACCAATAGTGGTGATCGGAATGATGTCGCCAGCAGGCGTGAAATATTGATCGGCAATAATGAATGACTGGCCAATTTTAAAGAAACCATGTCGCTTTCCTGACGTCCAACCTCCACCGGCATATGAAATATGGTGGATGAAAATTACCACAAAGCAGCTAAATATTATTCTTCTAGTCATCCTCACTCGTCAAAATCTCCAAAACCTAATGTAACGCCAAAGGGCTCACACCAAACAACCACTGCATCATAGGTATTAACAGTCACCCCTTCATCCAATTCGTATATAGAATTTCCACTGCCCGCTGGCCCCAGACTCAGCCCCCCATTGACAGAGTTAGTTGTGTTACTCAAATAGTAATAAGGACCCGGTGTTGAGTTATCAATAGATGCCTCAATAAACTCAAGTAGAACTTTTCCCGTCAAGCTGTCCTGATAGATTTTGAAATCACCTGTAATATCATACCCTCCAACACCCTGCAAAGTTCCAGTTCTAAGCGTCTGACTACTTTTAGTTTCTGATGCGGTAATGTTCAATGTTACTTGATCTTGCAATGCGCCCAAAGAAGCTGCCAGATCTACTGTTCCTTCACTTAATCCTACGAGCTGACCGGCCTCATTTATGCCTGCGAACGCCGAGTTTGAAACCGTCCACACTACTTCAACATTAACTGGAGCACCAACTGAGTCAAATTTGATTGCCTGGAGCTGAAAGGAATCTCCAACCTGCAGTTGAGTAGGGTAACTGGTGATCTCAAGACGCGGAGGTACTAAAATAATATCCAATACATCAACGCCAACACAGGCGGTCAAAGAAATAACCAGCAAAAAGATCAAGCGATTCATACTGCAATGCTAACTTCTTTGAAATAAAACTAGTTGGCTTGTCTTGTCAGACAAATGACATATCAGCATTATCTAGTAGAACTACTTCCGATTACCTCGGGTTTTGCAACTTATTTTAGTGTGGGGAGTTATGAGAATATGCAAAATCTAATTTTCTCTGTTCTTACCCTAATTTCTTTTTCTAGTTGCCAAGCAGCTACAGAGTCATCAACTCCAAAATCGGCTTTCGAAAGGACCCGTGAGTCTGTCTCGACGCAAAAATTGGACACAGCTACCATTGCTGGAGGTTGTTTTTGGTGTATCGAAGCTGCAGTGGAGCAAATCAAGGGTGTCTCCGAAGCTGTTTCTGGTTATGCTGGTGGAACTGAAGCTACAGCAGATTACATTTCTGTAAGTACGGGTAGGACAGATCATGCAGAAGTAGTGCAGGTATACTATGACCCTACAATTCTGAGTTATGAAACTTTACTAAAAATCTTTTTTACTGCCCATGACCCTACACAAGTAAATCGCCAAGGACCCGATGCAGGACGTCAGTATCGAACAGCTATTTTCTATCATAATGAAGCGCAAATGAATAGTGCTATTAAAGTGATAACTGAAATCAAATCAAATTACTCAGAGCCTATAGCCACTGAAGTAGTTCCCCTAGAAGTATTTTATCTAGCTGAGAGCTATCACCAAGACTACGACAAAAGAAATCCTTACCAGCCGTACATTTTGAGGATCTCTAAACCAAAAGTAGAAAAAGTGAAAAAGGCTTTTCCTGATAGAATCAAGGAGGATTAATCATCGTCCACAAATTCGTTTGTACGCACAATACTCGCATTTTTTCACATCTTCTACTTGATCAAAAAGAACTTTTGGGTTCCAGATATCAGTGAGTAACTCGGAAACTTGCTTTTCAAAGTCCGTCTCATAGGTTAAGAAGTCATGAACAGGCTTGGGGTTGCTTCTTCCTTCCTTTTCAAAAATCTGCCAGCTAAAATCTTGCTTAAAGAGATCTCGGCTATTGTATAAACCCGGCTCTATGGGCATGCCAGATTTGTACAAAGGTGAATGCTTCAGCAACCAAGAATAAAACATGACTTGAAAAGCTGCCTTGTTCCGCTTGATCTCCTGTCGATCCGTCAGACTCTCTAGGTTTTTAAATTGCTTCTCGTCTTTTCCTGTCTTGTAATCTACGATTCTGAATCTCCCCTCTTTTTGATCAATCCTATCAATCTTCCCTTTTAGTCGGATCGATATTTCTTTATTAGCTGAGTGTATAGGAAACTCTATCGAGTAGCCATCTTGTGTGTCTGCTTCCAATCCTACAATCTCGAAAGGTGCATGCTTCTTGTCGATATGCAAGATCCGAAGGACTAGTTTTCGCACAATCTCGCTGGCAATTACTGAACGACCCTCTAGTTCTATCTTTTTAGCTTTATTGAACTGATAATGCAATCCGAAAGCCTGATTGATCGCTCCATCGACAGCAGCCTCTAATCCAAAGAAATCGGTTTCCTGCACCAAACGAGTTTTCCTTGTTGTAATATGATGTCGATACAGGATCTCCATTGCATCGTGGAGGATGTTTCCGAAAATCATAGGATTGATATCTTCCTGCAGTTCGTCTTGCTCGAATAGCTCCTCTACATATCGGAAATAGAATTTAAGTCGGCAATGCAAGTACGTTTCCAACGCACTAGGTGTCAAACGACTATGATGTCTGATATGACTTGGAAGACTTGCTCCTTCCACATATTTATTTAGGATCATGAAGATCCTCTCCGTCTTTGGTATAGAGATAGGTGGGGTCGGTGTTACTTGAATAGGGTTTGACAGTAGGTTATACTTGATCTCATGACTAGATTCAAACTCTAACTGCTTTAGCAATCGGCTAGGCTCGCCATTCATAGCAAACTCAGATATACTATTATAATAGAAATGAATAGTCTGTGATCGCTGTAATAGGCTGTAAAACAAGTAAGAATAAATTGCATCCTGATGCTCACTGACAGGCATGTCAAAGGCTTTTCTAATATTGAAGGGAACAAAGGAACCCTTACCGCCAGCTGCTGGCCAGCTATCCTCATTCATATTGAGCACAAACACATGATCAAAGTCTAAGTTTCTCGTCTCTAGTATCCCCATGATTTGTAAACCATTAATAGGTTCACCGGTAAAGGGAACTTTGAGAGATTGCGCTACTTTTTTATGCAGCTGAATAAAAAATTCAAAACTTAACGTCTCATTCTGCATGACAAGCATCGTCTGCAACTGCGTATAGTTTTCGCGGAAGCGATAGACAAACTCCAGTTCATAGTCATGCTCCTTATCAGTCCAAATTACGATCAGCTGATCAAGCACTTCTAGGACAAAATCGATGGGATTGCGAACAGGTTTCAGTACCGTCAACAAAAGTGGCTTTTGCGAGAGAATCTCCCCTTCTGGGCAATAGATCAAATTACGTTTCTTAACCTGGGTGCTCAGTTGTTGAAAAATCTTCGGATCGATTGGTTGAACCAATGGATGCTGAATTACATCTAAGAGATGCTTATGATAATAAGATAACCCACTTGTGGGGCTATTGCGATGAGACTGCTGTAGCCGCAGCATACTATCCAGTAAGCCAAATACACTAGAATTACTCAACGGAAAACCCATCGTCACATTGAGTGTCTCTATCTGCTCAGGTATGGCATGCAGGACGGCTGGTAACATGTACTCATGTGGCAACACAATGACCGTCCGCTCAGGCTTGAAATCATCACGGGCTGATAATTCACGGAGGTGACCCGTCAGCAGTTTAGTCTGGCCGATCTCAAGTGTCACGCCCGTTGCTGAAATTTCTTTTGGCTGACTAAAATGCTCTGGGTAGGTCTTAGGAAATGTATTTCCAAGCACACGATGAGATGCATATTGTCTAAAAAACCATCCAGCTTCCTGCCTTGTATCTTGTAAATAGTAACTATCTACGTCCCAATAGACTTTGGCGGAAAGATGCTCAACACACCAGCTGATGATCCGTTCTTCTGCGGCAGTTAGCGCATTGAATCCTGCAAAAACGATCGATCCAGATATCGTCAGATCATCTTCTTTGAGTCTGTCCGCGAGGGCGCGATAGATCAACCCACCATAACCTTTCCCTTGTTCTAAGAGCGCTTCACGAAATGCATCATAGATATCAGGTAGGATTCTCCACGTTTTGAGGAAAGCTTGCTGGGTATCCGTCACATCTGGTAAAAAAGTATTCCAAAACTGCTCGATGACCTTTTTATCCTCTTCATCTAGGTACTGAAATGCTTCCTCCAGCTCCTTCTGAGTACTTATAGTCGTAAAAAGTTTATGATGATCGACCAGGTACTGGTCGATCTCTTCAAAGTCCTTGAGGATCATTTCACCCCAAAAGAAAAATCGATCAAATGGCTCAGGCTCAGGTTGAAACTGCCGGTAGGCAGTATAGAGTATGAAAATAGCTTCCAGCTTCTCGATCTTGTCTAAGCTCGAGACAGACAAGACAAAATCTTCCATGCTGTACACGCTTGGCATCCAGATGGGCTTTTCTATCTGTTCAGATAACTCCTTTCGAAAAAAAACACCTGCCCTTCTATTCGGGAAAATCACCTTCAATTGATCAAGATCCGTCCCATGACTATTGGTCAATTCTCGTGCGAGCTCTCCAAGGAATGTATTCATAACTGCACCTCCTTGATAAATACTGGTGACAAATAAATCAATCTCCCCTCAACGTTTTGCAAGCCCATATCTTGAAGTATCCTTAAGTATTCAGTCACTTGTTTGACATCTGACTTACGTTCTTCACCCGTTTTAAAATCAACCAAATACCATTTCTCGTTCTTTTTTAGAAGGCGATCAATACGCTTCATGCTACCATCGGGAAGGAGAATACTAGACTCCGTCCGTACTTCTGTCACATCAGAAAAATACCATAATACGTCTGGATGAGTCACTATCTCCCGAATCGACTGATATAGCTCACTATTTTCGTACTTTGCTAAGTCCCCAACAGTCCTGACGGAACCCAAGGCATCATGTAATAAGATACCAAACGCCCTCGGATCCGACGTCTCTTGTATGCTAGCTTCTAGTCTTTGTGCTTTGAGTTGAAGGCTGACTCGTCCCCTCCATGAAAATGAAGCATACTCTTGAAGCTGCTCAGAATCTACTTCCTCTCCCTTGGATTTCACAGTCGTCATAGTACCGGATTCATAAGACAATGTTTCAGGGTTCCAACCATCCGCTTGGCTTACTACAAAGTGAACAACCTCTCCTACGTGACTGATCCTCCCTTTGGCGTCTGCCTCAGGGCTAAAAGCAATCAACCGGCTCACTGCACGGGTCATAGCCACATACAAAAGATTGATCGCATCCAGATAGATACCTGCTCTTTCTTTCCAGTAATCAGCTGCCCAGTAGGTTTCTTTCAAACTACTACTATACTTAAGTGGCAATACAGGCAATTGATCATAAGGCGCTTGGTCAGGTGGTTTGCACCAAAGAATTTGCTCTTGAAAACCAGTAGTCATATCCAGATTCCAATGAAGGAAGGGTATGATAACTATAGGAAACTCAAGTCCTTTTGATTTATGTATTGTGAGTATTTGGACGGCTTGACTGTTTTCTGAAAGTTGGATCGATCTTCTGGATCCATACTCTTCCCACCAATTAAGGAAACTTGTTAGATCGCCTTTCGCGTTTTTGGCGTTATCAAGTACTGCATCTTGAAATCCCTGCAAGTAGGCGTAAGACTCTTTGTATATACCCAGCTCAAAAATTCTTATGACAGACTCTACAATTTCGACTGCTGGCAGTGTTTTGAGATACTGCTTGTACTTGGAAAAGGTAGGAGGCATATCCTCACGCCAGCGACTGACACGCTCCAGCACTTGCCCCACTGTTAGTTCTGGGCTTACAAGGCCATGATATAAGATAAACCACTCGCGCATTAAAATAACATCCTCTTCATCCTGTAACCACTTCAGCAAGGCGATTATCAATCTTACGAGCTGGTTCGCTTCTAGGAGCAAAGCCTCAGAACTAACTACCTGATAAGACAACGCTGGATCAGCCGCTTCACTTTGCCCGTAGTCTAGAATTGACTTGGATAGCAGTCTGGCGTCAGAAGTGGATCTTGTCAGTATGGCAATATCATGCACCGCATGGCCCTCCCGTTGTAGCGTTTCGATCGTTCGAATACATCTTTGTATCGCCTCCGCTTTCCAATCGTCTGTTTCAGAAATGAATTGAATGTGCACTTGACCTCCTTTGTCTTCTGACTGAGGAGCCTGAGCAATATCCGCATACACGGCTGCGATCTCATCTAACAGATATTGATACGCACGATCAAAATCCGGAAGAATATCCTGATCATGTCCGATGATCTGTTCAAATAAGTGATTATTGAACGTAACAATCTCATGCGCACTTCTATGATTTTCTGTGAGTGATTGCATATCAACCATACCTTCAAAATCACTAGCCAGTCCTGATTGAAGTAAGCGCCAGTCACCACCTCTCCATCGGTAGATAGACTGCTTCGCATCGCCAACTACCATATTGTATTGACCACTTGCTATCGCATTTTGAATCAAAGGCTTAAAGTTTTGCCATTGATAATCGGAAGTGTCCTGAAACTCATCTAATAGAAAATGCTGGTAGCGTGTACCAATCCGCTCATAGATAAACGGCGTATCGCTATCTCTAATAATCTTTCTTAAAAACTCACTTAGGTCAGGAATCAGCATTACATCATTTTCATCTCGATAACGCTGTAGCTGTTGTACTATTTGAGAGATGATACCCAATGTATAAAGATGTCGGAGTACAGCCTTTGCTGAGTGATAGTGAATGGACTGAGTCTGAATAAAATCAATTAAATCGACATATTTAGGTAGAACCTTAGAGACTAGCTCACTGGCTAACTGCGCATCTTCATCTAGCACTTTCTTTGTTAGCCAGTACGTAAGATCATCCGTTGCCATTAATCTACCATCCGAAATCTCAAACCGACCGTCTATGGCAAACTGAAACAATCCTGCAGGACTTCTTGATTTACCTTTGAGGACATCAATTCCTCCTACTTCGTCTACTAGCTTTAGCCCAACGAGACCTATTTGCTTCAATTGACTTTCAAAATCACGAACAGTCTGCGACAAACTCTTTTGTAGCTGATCAAATGTTTGCGGTGTGACTGTCAAAAGTGGCTCCGCGTATTCCTTAAACTCGTCTTTAAAGATTTCTGTCCCTAACTGAAATATATTCTTGCGCGTATCCCATGACTCTCCCTCTTCCAATCGAGATGCTGCAAATTGTATCAGCCATTTCTTCAATTGTGTCTGATCTTTGGCGCCAAGCCCTTGCATCAACTGATCAATCACCTCCAGTAAGACCGTCTTGGTATCTAAGGTAATCGTAAATGAACCCTGCAAACCAATATCTCTGGCAAATGTCCGAATTACCTTATGAAAAAAGCTATCAATGGTACTAACTGAAAACTGACCAAAACGATGCAGAATCATCGATAAGGTCTCCACTGCTCGTGAACTGAGCTGGGCATCAGATAAAAGCAATGTCTGCCTAAGCTCACCTCGCATTGAATGCTCTTTACCTTGAGCTAGAAGCGATAAAATCTCAAGAATACGGTGCTTCATCTCAGCCGTCGCCTTATTGGTGAATGTTACTGCAAGTATCTGTTGGAAGGTTAGAGGCGAAGCAAGGGCAAGCTTGAGATAAGCAAGTGCCAAGGTGTAAGTTTTACCTGAACCAGCAGAAGATCTATACACCTGAAAGGGTCTTGAAGCCATCCGCTAAAAATAATCAAGTATGCCTGAGAATAGGTCTTTAAGTAGAATAAGGTTCGATAAAAAAGACAGATTAATACAAGGTTATTAATGTTACCGAATTGTTAATATTAGAAATATTTTAGTTAATATTGAGTTAATATTTAGATAATATAGACGCAACGAAGATGAAAACACTACTACTAACTGCACTGATGACATTGACTTTTGCAACTGCATCAGCCAATGATCCTGAAAAAAACGTCGTTGTCGCACCAGAAATTGATAATCTTGAGTTAATCTTAGAAAAACTTGTGTACCCTATCGAGGCAAGAGAAAACGCCATCGAAGGTAATGTCACAGTTCAGTTTATTGTGGACAAAAATGGAAAATTAATCAAGCATACAATAACGAAGTCTTGCAATCCAATGTTGGAAAAAGCAATGAATGAAGTAATAGAAGACTTCAAGTTTTCTCCAGCTTCCAAAAATGGTCTACCTGTAGCTGGGAAAATCACAGTTCCATTCGCCTTTTCGTTGGTGGTCGATTAGAATAATAAATAACACATTAAAAAAAAAGGGGATCGTGCTGCGCATGATCCCCTTTTTTTTGTTACTCCTTTACAGATAATCTACTACCCTCTCTCCTTCAGCATACTATCGTAAACAGACTTGAAGGAAGCTGCTATCTGATCGTTACCTAAGTTTCCGATGCTACCGAGGTGTGTGTGCTTTATATTCCGGTCAGGTTTATAAGTACCTTCCTTGACAGCCTTCCCTACGATCTGATAAGCCTCGCGAAATGGCGTGCCTTTCAACACTAGATCATTGACAAACTCCACCGTAAACAATAAGTCATATTTTGAATCAGACAGTAAGTCAGACTTAACTTCTAATCCTCGCGTCATAAGAATTGTGACATCGAGACAGTCCAACATCGTCTGCATCGCCGGCATAAAACTCTCTTTGAGCACTTGCAAGTCCCTGTGATAGCCAGTAGTTAGATTAGTCAGGACTAGCATCAGCTCCTGAGGCAATGCCTGCAACTTGTTACACTTAGCCCTTACAAGTTCAAAGCCATCTGGATTTAACTTGTGCGGCATAATACTAGATCCAGTTGTGAACTGTGTATCAAGGTTAAAAAAACCATAGTCTTGACCATTATAGGTACAAACATCCATCGCATACTTTGACAGAGTGGATGCTAGAGAGGCAATGGCAAAAGCGACAACTTTTTCCATCTTACCACGTGTCATTTGGGCATACACAGCATTGTGATTAGGCTCTGCAAAGCCCATCAACTTGGTAGTCATTTCTCTATCTAAACCAAAAGAAGAACCATAACCCGCTGCAGATCCAAGTGGATTCTTGTTAGTAATATCAAAAGCTGCCTTCAGTAAGATCAGATCGTCCACTAATGATTCTGCATGCGCACCAAACCATAATCCAAAAGAAGAAGGCATAGCAACCTGCATGTGGGTATAGCCCGGCATCAATTGACCTTTATTTTCTTCACTTTTCTCCTGCCACAGCTTGAATAACTCATCAACTTTACTTGCGATCTCCAACAATTGATCTTTCGCGAATAACTTCAGTGCCGTAATGACTTGATCGTTTCTGGATCGTCCTGAATGAATTTTTTTTCCTACTTCGCCCAGCTGATTAGTCAGGATTAATTCGATCTGACTGTGGCAGTCCTCAACTCCATCTTCTATGACAAACGTGCCATTCTCTACTTGTACCGAAATAGCAACCAACCCTTTCACGAGCTGTGCACCTTCTTCTTCGGTTAGTAACCCAATGGTTGTCAGCATTCGAACATGTGCTTTTGACCCTTCTACATCATAGGCTGCCAATGCAACGTCCAATTCTGGGTCCTTACCGACGGTAAAACGCTCAAACAGTTCATTGATAGACTCGCCTTTTTGCCAAAGTTTTTTCATGCTAATTCTTTGTTGATAGACATAAGTAAATTGTGATAACCCTCGATCCCTGAATGGATTTCATCCAACAGAATGTATTCATCCGGTGTATGAGATCGTGCTGAATCACCGGGTCCGATTTTGCACGTTGCAAAAGGCATCAAAGCTTGATCTGAAAGCGTAGGAGAACCATATTGAGACAACTGCAACTGATCTGCTGCTCGACGGATGACGTGGTCAGCGGGTAAAAATGAAGGCTGTAGCCTAGTCGATCTAGGTGTGAGCTTTGATCGTACGGATGATTGAAGCATAGCCAATGTTTCCTCGTTACTATATCCATCAGTGGTCCGGACATCGACTACGAAAGAACACTGGTCGGGTACGACATTATGCTGTGTGCCCGACTGAATCATGGTCACATTTATATGCATAGGGCCTAGATGCTCTGAGGTCTTCTCTGCACGAAACGATTTTAGTATTACTATATCATCCATTGCCTGATAAATGGCATTAACACCTTCGTTTCTTGCAGCATGCCCTGATTTACCAATAGCTAACCCATCAAGTACCATTAATCCCTTTTCAGCAACTGCTAGATTCATTTGGGTGGGTTCTCCCACAATGCCTCCAGCAATATTTCCGAGTAAAGGTAAGACTGAGGCAACACCATTGTCACCAGAAATTTCTTCTTCTGCTGATGCTAAAAACACGAGGTCAAAATTCAATTCCTCTTTGTGCAGGCTCAAGTAAGTCATTAGTAAACAGACCAGGCTAGCCCCTGCATCATTACTTCCTAAGCCATATAACCTACCCTCATCAATGATGGGTTCATGCGGATCCTTTGTGTATCCTGCGGCTGGTTTCACAGTGTCATGGTGAGAGTTGAGGAGCAGCAAAGGTCGTTTATAGCTTTCACCGCTTTTAGACCAGACATTATTACCCTGACGGTTCACTTTAACACCGGATTTGAGCAAATAATACTCAATTAAGTCCGCAGTTTTGTTTTCCGATCGACTCACGCTAGGCTCACTGATCAACTGCTTAAGCAGTTCAACCGCCTCTTGATATTGTAGTTCTTTATTTGAGTAGTCGGGTATATGCATCAAATCCTTCCTGGTTTAATCGGTCAACCCGATCATATTTCATCAAATTTACGGAATGCACCCCACCTTCTAGAGCAAAGAATGCATTATCCAACTTTGGAATCATACCTGAATGAATCACTCCCGCTTTTCTAAGTGATTGATATTCAGAATGGCGCATAGTTCTCAGCAATGTATCCTCCCGACCCATATCTCGGAGTACGCCTGCTAGTTCAAATGTGTATGTAAGTGATACTTCCACTTCTGCCGAGAGAGCAACAGCCAAAAACTGAGCAATGGTATCTGCATTTGTATTTAGCAATGAACCTTGTCCATCGTGTGTCAAGGGCGCTATAACCGGAACGACGCCATCATTCATCCAACTAAGTAAGAGCTCTGTATCTGCTTGTATTGGATCTCCTACCCAACCATAATCAATATCTTTGGTAAGAGGGCGTCTCTTGGCAAGCAGTACGTTCCCGTCTGCTCCTGTTAAACCCATAGCATTCACATCTATGCTTTGAAGCTTGGCAACGATTTGCTTATTAACAAGCCCACCATATGTCATTACCACTACATCCAGCATTTGCTGATCTGTAATCCGTCTGCCTTCTTTCATCTCGACAGGAATACCTAGTCGCTTAGCCAACTGACTGGCTAAGGCACCTCCTCCATGAACAAGCAACTTAGGTCCAGACAAACTCTCAAATTGTCGAAGAAATATATCTAGCAACTCGGGCTGATTCAGGACATTGCCCCCAATTTTCACTACACTAAAGCGAGCCATTTTCTTGTAAAAGTTTAGTCAGTACCGCTTGAGCGGAACAAACGCGATTTGAAGCCTGATCTGTTACAATTGAATGTGGACTATCCAAAGCCTGATCTGATATGACAACATTACGACGCACTGGAAGACAATGCATGAGTTTGGCATTGTTGGTTTCTTTGAGTTTCTCCAAGGTAATCATCCATTCCTTGTCTTGTGAGGTTTTCCCGTAGTCACTGTATGACGACCAATTTTTCACATAGATAAAATCTGCGCCTTCAAATGCCTTCTTCTGATCGTACATTATTTCTGCTCCTTTCGTATACTGCTGGTGGAGCTCAAATCCTTTGGGCTGAACCACTGTGATATCCATGCCTGCCTTTAGCGTCCATTCCATAAATGAATTAGCTACTGCCTGTGGCAACTTTCTAGGATGAGGTGCCCAGCTGAGAACAATTTTAGGTTTCTGAAGCTTGCTATACTCTCGTATTGTGACCAAATCGGCCAAAGATTGTAAAGGATGAACAGTGGCAGATTCCATATTGATCACAGGTACCTTGCTCAAAGCTTCAATTTTTAATAATAGCTTTTCTTCATAGTCTAGCACTCGATCAGTCAAAGTCGGAAATAAACGAAATGCTAGCAAGTCGCAGTAGCTTGACATCACAGGAATTGCGTCATCAATATGCTCCGCCGTATCTCCATCCATCACCACGCCATCTCTAGTTTCTATCTTCCACCCATCGTCGCTGATATTAAGGACCATTGTATCGAGACCAATCAATGAAGCGGCACGAAGCATACTCATCCTTGTGCGTAAACTAGGATTGAAAAAAATGAGACCAATCATTTTACGTCTGCCTAGCTGCTCAAATTCATGTGGGTTAGTCTTCAAGCGAGTTGCCAGTTGCACCAATTCTTCTACATCAAGTACATCCTTAACTGATAAAAAATTATTCATGAGTCAATACTTGTTTTAGACTTGATACTAAATGGTCAGCATGCTTACGTGTGGCTGTCAATGGAGGAAGTAATCGCACCGTATGTGGATCCGAAGCTGACCCCGTAAAAATAGAATGCTCGAATAGCAGTTTTTTCCGTATTTCAGCAGCGGGCTGGTCCACTGAGATTCCAATCATTAGTCCTTTCCCTCTGATCTCCTTTATGCCTGATACTTGCTTCAGCTGTGTCAACAAATAGTCACCAACTACCGCAGTGTGAGGCAATAGTTGTTCATTTTCAATTACTTCTAGAACTGACAAGCCAGCAGCACATGCCAAATGGTTTCCACCAAAAGTGGTTCCTAGTCTACCCAGTACGGGCTTAATTGATGGATGAATCAACACACCTCCTATCGGGAAACCGTTACCCATGCCTTTGGCAACTGTAATGATATCCGGATGGCAATGAGGACTGTATTGATGTGCGAAAAATCTTCCTGTCCGTCCATAGCCTGACTGGATTTCATCCAAAATCAACAAACTGCCATTTTTCTTGCAAGCAGCTGATAATGCTGCCAGAAATTCTGGCTCAGGTTCATAGATACCGGCAATCCCCTGGATTCCTTCAATACAAATCGCCGCTACAGACTCATCAAGATTCTTTTCAACGCTTTCCATATCACCAAAAGGCAATCGGATGATGTTAGACGTCGCATTAATGGGAGCGATTAGTTTAGCACTGTCTGTTGCAGCTACAGCTAATGATGTCCTACCATGAAAGCCATTTTCAAAGACAATGATTCGACTCCGACTTGTATGAAAACTGGCAAGTTTGAAAGCATTCTCATTGGACTCCGCACCTGAATTACATAAGAATAGGGAATAGTCTTCGTACCCGCTCAGCTGACCTAGCTTTTGACTTAGCTCTTCTTGAAGCGGCATCTTAACCGAATTGCTATAAAAACCCAACTTCGAGAGTTGGTTGGTCAATCTCCGAATGTAATGCGGATGGCTGTGTCCAATAGATATGACCGCGTGACCTCCATAAAAATCAAGGTATCGACGACCTTCGTCATCATAGACGTAAACATCTAAACCTGACACTACAGTTACATCATACCGACTATAAACTTCGTACGGATCCATTATTTGATGGTATTGAGTTTATCAAAAGAGGTCATCAACCCTTTGATCAAAGCAGAGCTAAAACCTTGGTGTTCCATTTCATTCAGACCCGAAATAGTGCATCCCTGCGGTGTAGTGACCTTATCAATTTCAACTTCAGGATGTGAACCTTGCTCCAAAATCAATGTCGCTGCACCCTTAGCCGTCTGGACGGCTATGCGCTGAGCTTCCTCTGGGTGAAATCCCATTTGTATACCTCCCTGAGTAGCTGCTCTAAGGTATCGCATGAAGAAAGCAATTCCACTTGCGCCCAATACCGTGGCAGCTTGCATCAATCGCTCTTCTATTACCAATGTGTCGCCTATGGCGCTAAATAGTTTTTCCGCCAAAGGGATAAAGTTTTGATCCTCCGCTGACGCAGCTAAACAAGTCATTGATTGCCCTACTGCTGAGGCGGTATTGGGCATAGCCCTGATGACCGACGCAGAGCCACCAAGTGCTTCAATCAATTCTGAAATAGTGGTGCCCGCAACCGTGGAGATAATTAACTGATCTTTCATCACGGGTC
>JBLHTU010000087.1:0-14855 GCA_047627515.1 Cyclobacteriaceae bacterium
TGCGGAAAAATTTGAGTCCCTTGGAAGTTTTGTGGAATTTAGCAGCAGCATCGATCATACTTCGATTAAGCTGTACAGTCAGAAAGAACATGTAGCCGCCTCTCTAGAGCTATTGACTGAGCTGCTAATAGACTCTACGTTTCCTACAGCAGAGTACGAGAGGCTTCAACAAATACGAGCACAGCAACTCCAGAATCAACTTGCAAAAAGTAGTCAATTAGCTACATTAAAATTTAACGAGGCCCTGTTTGGCAAAGAGCATCCGGTCGGAAACATACTGACGGTCGAGTCCGCCCTGTCACTTTCACTGAAGGATATCAAGCAATTTTATAAAGACAAATTATTTGCTGATGCAAAAGTCTTTGTAAGTGGGCATGTAGACCTACACATCCTCGACCAACTAAGTTCTTTACAAGACCAGCTACCGACGGTAAGTCATGTCTCGTTAAATCACAGCCCTATCAGTCAAATCAATACCTCAATCATAGAGCAACAAGACAGTGAGCAGGTTTCCTTGCGTCAGGGCATGTTCAGTCTGTCGAAGAAAGACCTGGCGATACACACCTTGGGCATCGCCAATACCATGTTGGGTGGATACTTTGGGTCGCGCTTGATGAAATCTATTAGAGAGGAAAAAGGTTATACATATGGCATTTACAGCACACTTGTTCATACGATAGATCATAGCTATTGGATGCTAGGCTCTGAATTAGTCAAAGAACATAAGCAAGATGCTTTGGATCAGATTGAAAAAGAGCTAGAAAAGCTTGCAACTGTTCCTCCAGATGTAAGGGAGCTAGAAACCATGAAGAACTATTTGAAGGGAAAATTACTCAGCTCTGTCGACTCAATTTTCACGAAAATAGGAATGATTAAAGGACTAAAATTATACGGTCTATCTGATGATTATTTTGAACAATATCTACAGACAATCAATAGTATCAAACCAGACGACATCAATCTTGCGGTGAATAAATACCTTCAGCAAGCAGAAAAAACAAAAGTGCTAATTGGGTAAGGTTTTAAGCAGCAGGTAGTCATCTAGCTGTATGATTTCGTCATAACCGAAAGGCACCTTAGTATATCCTTCAGCACTCAATATCCCCCATTTACCATCCCGATTTACAATTAACAGCTTGTTCGAAGTCTCTATTATTTCTAGATAATTTGGAGCCAAGCTAATACTCCCTGATTGGTCTGTCGCTCCCCATAAAATCCCATCAAGACTAAAAATATATGCACCCCCCTGTTCATGGGAAATGACCCGATATTTGGTCTCTAACAGCACCTGACCGTCCGTATCAATCATACCAAAGGATCCGTCTTTGGACACAATAGCTACTCCATTCTCAAACGAGCCTGCACTGTCAAATTGAGGTTGTATAACAATTCGCTCCAGTATATCAACGTAGCCCCATTTCCCCCCGATCTTGATGGGTATTCTTTCTTCTGCGTAAACTCCTCCATTATCGTATCGATTAGCTATTATCAACCTAGCCCCTGAATCTAAGTAGCCAACCCGTTGGTTTTTTACAATGCGATATAACCCTTCTCCTCCTTCAGCTATTGTCTCGATTCCTTCGGCAGCACTAGCAATTTGTTTTCCTTGCTCATTGAACAGCGAGACATAACCCGCACCTTTACCTACATAAAAATCACCTACTACAAATACTGAGTCATAGATCGGATCACCCACCAATGCACCGGTTAAAGACATCATACCCCAACCAGAGTTTGTTTTATAGGCAATTAACTTGTCTTGAGGGTTTAACGTCTCTGCGACTACAGTACGAACGAAACCACCCTTTGCTAGATAAATATTATGAGAAGTATTTATCGAGGCAATCATTAACTCATCAGTCAGTAGCACGTTTGTATACTTAGGTGCTAATACCCAGTCTCCGAATGTGTTAATCACACCTATACTTCCTAGATAATCTACGATAATCTTATTCCCTTGCCCGCCCAAAACACCATCATATCTGAAAGGAGAAATCATCTTTCCTTGAAAGTCGATCAAGGACCAGCTGTTATTTCGAGCGACTGGCACATGATAGCTTACTGAAGGCTTCACCTCTTCAAACCGCTTTGGTGACAACTTGCGGCCAAACCGATTGTAGACTTGCCAACCTTCTTTATCCTTACAGAAAAAATACATTCCGTCAAAAGCAATAGAGTCTTGTCGACCGATCACGAGTCTGCCAGAAGTCGTATTTAATTGCCAAGAACGAGTCAGTAGATCCTGCGCAATCAAGTACCCGTCAGTAGCCTGCTTGAGCACGACTGACTGTTGACCGTATAGCTTTTTCCCCGCAATCAACACCTCCTGATTACCATTTACATGTGTGATAAAAAAATTGGCCTGATGTCCCAGAGAATCTCCTTCAAACGCAAAAACAGAATCTGTGGAAAGGGTCATTACTTCCCATTTAGGAAAGGAAGTTAGCCCCTGACCTGGCTGGTACATCTTAAAAGTAGTAGGATGTAGTTCCGACAAATCATCTATTGATCGAATCCCCACCTTCCCTGAAGCGGTAACCAAGACGCCCTCAGGTACAAGTTCATATCCATCAATTGCTGACGCCAACCGTGTCCCAGTATCGGCCGCCAGATGCCACCGACCAGCATCAATTTGACCTGCGAAAATCGTTTCATTGACCGCGCGGATCTGCTGATAAACAATGGGCATTAGTTGATCGAAATCCGCTGTCAACAGCCCTTGACGCACGCTTCCTTTGTCATACTGCGACACAATAAAGTGACTTGGCAGCGGAAGAATATCGAAGTAATTGCAGCTTAACACTACTTTCCCTTGTAGGTTAATGAGGCCATTAAAGAGATGATTCGAAAACTTTCCCTTGATAGCCGCCAATAAATAGCTGCTATCTAGAATTGACAATGAATAGTAGGTCGGCGGTGTAATCAGCTTATTTTTCAAAGAGACGAGTCCCCATTTGCTCCCCTCTTTGTAACCGATTATGTCTCCGAAAATCTGGAATTTGCCGTCAGACCAGCCTAGTTTATCAAACACGGCCGGGATCAAAGTCGTACCCGTAAGGTCTTTCAGGCCTTCACGCCCTCCCTTACTGAACACCTCGACATCTTGGCGCGCAAAAGCACCCATCTGCGAAATTAAAATTAGAACGAAGAGACTGATTTTTAAGAACACCAAGCAAAGATAATCTGTCTGACTACTTTGAAGAACTTGAAGACTTAGACTCCTGCTCTAAGTCAAAAAGTTCACTGAGCACTTCTACTAAGTTCTCAGCGTCACCACGCTTGCATGCTGCTTTTAGTTGCAGAACCGGAAGTTTAATTACTTTTTGCATCATCCGCTTAGTAACCTTATCTACCAAGTCGATCTGCTCCTGATCCGCATTTTTTAGGTACTTGGAAATTTCATCTACACGGATATCATCGAGGGCTTGCTTAAATTTTCTGATCGTCGGAGATACTTCCATCTCCTGTGACCACTCACTTAACTCAGAGATGCTTTCGGACATAATCTGCCGTACTGTCGGAATAGATGACTCTCTAGTTGATATTATTTCAGATGTCTTTTCTTCTAATTGATCTATGTTATACAGAAGTACACCTGGAATTTGCTCGATTGTATGGTCAATGCTACGAGGCACTGACAAGTCAATGAGCAACTTAAGATTGATCTTAGTTAAATCAAAAGAAGTCGCAGTTACCAAAGGCTCACTGACAGCAACTGATGAGATGATAACATCAAATCTATTCACTTGATCTAATGCTTCCGCTAAGGATAGCGACTTGAAGCCATATTGCTCAGCTAGCTCTTCCGATTTACTGATCGTGCGATTTGCCAAGGTAATATCGGCTGTGACAGAGGATAAATTCCCGGCAACATCTTGTCCTATTTCTCCAAGACCAAGAACAAGAATCTTTGGCGCTTTGAAATTGCTTATAAAATGATTGGTGAGATCTACACTCGCGTAAGCTGT
This sequence comes from Cyclobacteriaceae bacterium, assembly GCA_047627515.1. Lineage (GTDB taxonomy): Bacteria > Bacteroidota > Bacteroidia > Cytophagales > Cyclobacteriaceae > JAYPLE01. The sequence goes on from JBLHTU010000087.1 coordinate 3,969, forward strand.
ACTAGCCGCTCCATCTCTAAACGCTGTTTCTTGTACCACTCGTTTGTTAGCAAAGAAAATGGAATGCATTAGTCTATGTAAAAATGGTCCAGCAAGGCTCTCATCTGCTGATGCCTGATAGGCCCTCTTTACTTGATTAGATATCTGTATATCGCCTAGCACTTTGGCGTCAAGCCCTAATGCTACTTCATACAAATGTTGTACCGCTTCAGCATTTTCAATAGACTTAAAAAACGAAGAAAGCACTTCCGTCTTTTCAAGACCTCTGTTTATTGCGAGCAAAGAAATGATTTCGGATGACTTATCAACGGCCGACGAGTAGTAAACCTCTGTCCGATTACAAGTTGAAATAATCAGTAATTCATCTAGTCCTAAAGTATCGTTTAATACACGCAGAAATTCTCGACTCTCTGAGTCATTCAATGAAAGACGCTCACGTTGGGCAAGTGTGCTTGTCTGATGTGAAATACCTACGGCTTTGAACTTTTCTAACATTGGAACTTTAAGAGTCTGTTTGCAAAAATAGTTGGATTCTTATTTAAATTGAAACTGATTAAACTCATTTATACTTCGGCATAGACCTAACAAAAGTCATGTTTAAGAAAATAAGAATCTTTATTATTGATCAACTTGGATTTTCGCTTACAGAAGCAAACGGTACAATTGTTCTTTCGTTCATCATATTAAGTATTATTTTCCTGCCTATTCTTCATGAAAAGCTGATTCTTCAAGACACGCTAGCTACTTCAGATTTAGCAGAAATGGAAAAATGGTATGATAGTTTGACGACGACTATCAAAAAAAAACCTGAAGAAATCTCGAAAATAAAGTTTGAATTTTTTGACCCAAATAACATTTCGTCATCCAAATGGATCAGTTTCGGTATTGAGTCGCGTATTGCAGACCGAATTATCAACTTTAGAAACGCAGGTGGTTCGTTCCGAAAGTCAGAGGATCTATACAAGATATATGGAATTGATTCGTCAACTGTATCCGATTTGCTGCCCTACGCACTAATAAATTCTATTTCAAAAGAGAAAGCATCTAAAAATTATTCAAAGTCAAAACAAGACGAGGATGATAAGAACTATTATGAAGCTCAATCAGCAAAGTCCTGGATCAAAATAGACTTGAACGAGGCTAGTGCTCAGGAGCTCACAAAAATATATGGAATAGGTAAGCGCCTGTCTGAAAGGATCATCAAATATCGAGGTGCACTGGGTGGGTACTATTCTGAAAAGCAGCTCTTTCAAATATACAATCTAGAAGACTCAGTGATTTATAAAATTTCGGAGTCCTTTGTAATTGACTCGACCAATATCAAAACACTCTCAATCAACGGTGACAGCATCAATCAACTCGCCAGACACCCATATATTAATTACAACCTTGCAAGAGCCATTATTAACTATCGAATCAATCATGGTGACTACGTATCTATAAGTGATCTCAAGCAAGTCAAAATAATGAATGATTCAATCTTTGAACTCCTACTTCCCTATCTTTCGACAAAATCTGACGACTGAGTGACGCAATTAATTCAACACTACTTAAAAAAACTAACCAACTTATCGGCGAGTAATAGGTCGCTTCTAATTAATAAACTCTCTACCGCACATTTTTGTGACCTCCATGTCTTTGAACATCAGCTTGGCGAAACAAGCTTTCAAAAATTGAACGCATTATTGCAGGGGAAGCCGACGCCATTGTGCGAAGCAATTGACGCTAGAGATCAGCTAGCAAACCAACTCTCTCTCAGACTAAAAAAAATAAAAAGATCAGAAGAAATGATCTTTGAAGAGCGCGGTGCAAAAGACCTCTATTTAGGCTGGCCTTTCATAGAAGGACGATTTAACGATGACACAGATGTGAGAGCTCCTCTGTTATTCTTCCCTATTAAGTTAGAAATAGTGAGGAACACATGGATGCTAACGCTAAGAGAAGATGTGAATATTACGCTCAATAAGACCTTTATCCTAGCTTATGCGTACTACAACCAAACACCGCCTGATGAAAATCTACTCGAGACTGTGATTGGTGATTTTGAGGCTGATAGCACGGTGTTTAGGACACAGCTCTATGAGCTACTCCGAGACAGCTCTATCAACCTTAATTTCAATCAAAATACATTCCTTGATGAACTCAGCAGTTTTAAAGAGCTCACTAAAGAAGCCTTCAAAAAGACAACCAAAACAGGCTTACTCAAGCTACAAAACAATGCAGTCATAGGTATATTTCCTCAATCAGGCTCCTACCTTTTACCAGACTACCTCCAGCTATTGGAATCTCAAAGCTTTACCGATCTAGAAAGCTTTTTTGAAGATAAGAAACTTCCCGAGACAACCGAGCTTGAAAAAGCCAGCTACAGCAATAGAGTCCCTGAAGAAAATACATTCACCCCTTTTGACATTGATGCGGATCAAGAACATGCCCTTAAACTGATTAAAAAAGGCAACTCAATATGCATTCAAGGGCCTCCCGGAAGTGGTAAATCACAGCTGATTAGCAACTTAGTTGCTGATTATGTTGCCAGAGGCCGAAGTGTCCTTTTGATATCTCAGAAACGAGTGGCTCTTGACGTAGTCAAAAAAAGGCTTCAAGAAAAAGACCTACAGGACTTCGTAGGAATGGTGCATGATTTCAAAAGTGATCGAAAGAGTATTTTTGAGAAACTAGAGTACCAAATCGACCGTCTCAACGAGTATCAGCAAAAGAACAACGCGCTTGATACGATAGAACTTGAGAGAAAATTTGTGCAAGCAAGCAGAAGCGTTGAACGTATCTCAGAGGAACTGGAGGAATTTAAAAGTGCACTGTTTGACATATCAGGATGTGGCAGATCTGTAAAGGAACTCTACTTGATCTCGAATCCTAGAGCTGAGACGATCTCTATTAAAGCAGTCTTACCGTATTTCACATATGATAAAGTGCCTGATTTTATTCAGAAATTAAAAAGATACTTTCTGTACTTCGTAGAATACGAAAATAAAAATCACTTCTGGGCGCATGAAAAATCATTTGCCCATTTGAGTAGCCATCATTTTATCGAAATCCAGAATACTCTCAAAGATGCATTTGATACTTTCGCTGGATTCCAAAAAGAGTCCTCCGAGCTACTACACAAAGAACTTGATTATGATGCGACAGACTTTTTTATTCGCAAAAGAAGTATAATTACTCAATTCGTCACGAATCTGGATAATGAAGTCGCCTACCGATTTTTCAAAAAATTACTACGAGACAAACCTGATAAAGATATCTCATGGATCTCTGAACTTGAGCGCATTATTCTTCAAAACTTCAAAGGAGAAGGAACGGAAAAGTCTCTTGAAACCAATGAACTTGGCCGTTTTCAAGAAGCATTGCAAAAAGCAATCAGTGCAAGAAAGAACCCTTACAGCTACCTTAAGTGGATACTTTTTTCGAAAGATCGGTTCTTTGTTAGTAGAGTCATTGTTGCCAATAACCTTAGCAACAACAAAGATGGCTTTAGGAAGCTTCTAGTTCGGATAGATAATCGTCTCAACTACGAACACAACATTTCACAGCTAAATGAAAAGACTTGGCTGAGTGAGTTTCCAACGTCTCTGCGCAAAATAGATGTTCAAAATTGGTTTTTCTACACGAAACTGTCACTCAAAACCTTCTATCTATATCATGAGCTTCGAAATATTGACGCTTTCATTAGTTTCAAGTCGGATGACCGAAAAGCTCAAATTAAGTTTTTGAAGGAATTTGAGAGGCTACTGGATATTTTTCCTGAGCACCTCGAAAACTGGAAAACTTACATGACAGATCACCAGATCAGAGAACTCCTATCTGGACGTGTCAGCGCGGATAAAGCCCTAAATGAGCTACAAAAAGACTTCGAAAACCTATGTGATTTCCATCAACTAAAAGCCTCATTGACAGAATCCGAGTCAAAAGTGATAGCTGCATTAGAGCAGGTGGAGCTCACAATCGAGGATCGAATCCAGATCTTTGAAAACAGCCTTGCACTGGCTTGGATCGACCAACTAGAGCTCAAATACCCTGTACTAAGAACCATTTCTTCACTACAATTCGAGCAATTACTTGCTGAATTAAATCAGGCTGTGGCAGAAAAAATGAGCTGTAGCAGAGAAATTGTTTTACTCAGAACCAGAGAGCTCACCTTTCAGAACTTGGAATTTAACCGATTAAATAACAGGCTAACGTACCGGGAATTACTACACCAAGTCACTAAAAAGAAACGTATCTGGCCACTAAGAAAAGTAATTTCAGAATTTAGTGAAGAGGTCTTCAAGCTCATCCCTTGCTGGATGACCTCGCCAGAATCTGCTTCCGCAATCTTCCCAATGGAACAACTTTTTGACCTTGTTATCTTTGATGAGGCATCCCAGTGCTTTGCAGAAAGAGGCATTCCGGGAATGTACAGGGGCAAACAAGTTGTGATAGCTGGGGATAGTCAACAGTTACAACCTGCAGATCTATATAATGTGCGATGGGACGACGATCAAGTAGATAACGTCGACATGGAAATAGATTCACTGCTAGACCTCGCTACTCAACACCTTCCCGAAGTCATGCTAACTGGTCACTACAGAAGTGAGTCACTTGAGCTCATCTCCTTTTCCAACCACCATTTTTATAAGAACAGACTGCAACTAATCCCTTCCTTTGAGAAGACTAAATCAAAAATACCTGCCATATCCATAGACCAAGTAAAAGGTCAATGGATCAATTATACGAACCAAAAAGAAGCGGAAGCGGTAGTCAATCACCTGTTGGCCGTTCGTAAAAAAGAGCCTCAATGGTCGATAGGGGTTGTAACGTTCAACGCCACGCAGCAAAATCTAATTTTGGATATGCTCGACGATCATCTTGACCTCCATGAAAATACTGCTAGTAGAGTATTTGTGAAAAATATTGAGAACGTACAAGGGGACGAGTGCGATCTGCTAATTTTTAGTACTGCTTACGCAAAAGATGAAACAGGGAAACTGCAACTAAGATTTGGTAGCCTGAATCAGAAAGGGGGAGGAAATCGCCTCAATGTCGCCGTCACACGTGCAAAAAAACACATTCATATTATTACTAGTATCAGTGCGAAAGATATTAAAAGTGAAAATGCCAAAAATGATGGACCGAAATTATTGAAAGCCTATCTACAATATGCTGAAGATGTAAGCCATTCAAAATGGATACCCGCTTTGCAAAGCAGTGATTCGCAAGAACCTACTTGGTACTTGAAGAGTAGGATCGCTAGTGAATTTACAATTGACGAGAAATTCACATTGACCAATGCTCTTCCATTTTCAGACCTTGTTGTAACAAATAGGGAAACAGATCAATACTTGGGAGTGATCAGGACTGATGATGATCAATACTATAACTCACGGAGTATCAAAGATATTTATGTCTATCAGCCAGCTCATTTAAGAAATAAGGGGTGGCCAGCCTTTCAGGTACATAGTAGACAACTTTGGATGAATCCCGACGATACCGGTGACCAATTGCGTCTATTTGTCCACAGATTAGACCAAGGAACTTTAGATTAATCTACCAATCGATTGATCCGAACACCAATTCTGTCTAGACCTACCAGTGTATCTACACGCATATATTGGGTTAAAACTATGTTCACAGTATCTGTCTCCTCAATAGCTATTGATGGTCTAATACTGTGCTCTATGTGAAAAAGATCTCCAATTCCGCTTCCCAAGGGCTTACCAGATTTTTGATCAAAAAATATCGCCTCCTCCAAGGCTTGATACAGCGTATCCTTGGACCGACTGATGACGGAAAGCTCGTAGTAGAGATTGCTGTAGGGATAAGATAGACTAACTCGAAATTGAGTGGTAAGGCTATATTCCTCCTCCCATTCCGCAGTTGGGACTATGAAGTGTTGTCTGTCTGCTACTGCCCATCCTTGTGGTAATTCAGCAAACTCCTCATAAACTCTTGAAGAACTACAACTCAGCATCGTTACTGACAAGGCAATCATAATTAGATATTTACTCATGGCTTAGAAGACTGGGGTGCATTAGCAGCGTTTGGATTATTATTTTTATTCTTTCTTCGACTTTTCTGCTTGCTAGTCTTTTTAGTGCCGGCAGAAAATTTCCTGTCTAATGCAATTAGATCGCTGTTTATTCCAGACGATAAATCATCCTTCTCTGCCAAACTATCTTCAACCAATGTAGCAGGTTTTTCACCCTTCCTATTCAACGCTAATATTTCCTTGACACGTTTAACATCTACCGGATACCATGCATTTTCATTTTCATACCCAAACCACATAATCCTCTTAAATATGTCAGTCTTCTGTAAGTGAGCAGTCCCCTCAGCAGTTTGTAAAGACTGCTCAATTTTCGGAATCTCTTTCAGTGCATCGACATATGTATCTAGCTCATAGTTCAAGCAGCATTTAAGTCTCCCACACTGACCCGATAATTTGCTGGGGTTGAGGGATAAATTTTGATAACGAGCTGCCTGTGTCGAGACAGTCTTAAACTCACTTAGCCAGGTAGAGCAGCATAGTTCTCTACCACAAGACCCAATACCTCCTAGCCTACCTGCCTCTTGTCTCAAACTAATCTGCCGCATCTCTACACGTATCTTAAACTCACCAGCAAGTAACTTGATCAACTCTCTAAAATCGACACGATCTTCTGCCGAGTAATAAAATGTTGCTTTCGAATTATCCGACTGATATTCGACATCGGTTAGTTTCATTTTCAGTTTAAGCTGACCTATAATCTCTCTGGCACGAAACATTGTAGGGTTTTCGCGAATTCGAACCCTATCAAATTTCTCCATATCGATGGGCGAAGCGACCCGATATATTGAACGAATTTCATCAGCCTCCTTAGCCCCCTTTTTCTTCATTTGAAGCCTTACTAACTCCCCTTGAAGCGATACAAAGCCAATATGATGGCCATTTGGAACATCAAGTACTACCGCATCACCAGTAGTCAACTCCAAATGATCTCTGTTTCGATAGAATTCCTTGCGTCCATTTTTGAACCTAACTTCCAAAATATTGAAGACGCTGGCACTGGGCATGTCCATATTAGACAGCCAGTCAAATACATTCATTTTATTGCATCCACCCGTCTGACAACTCCCATTATTCTGACATCCAGAAACCTCTCCTCCTTCGGAGGATGAACTACAACTACTACATCCCATCCAGTCTAGCTTTTAACATATCGCTTGTATCAAATATACATAGGCTGATCATCAATGTCTACTGGCCCAATCTCTTTAGATCAAAGCCAATATCCGATCTAAAAGTCTTCCCTGTCCACTCAATGTGCTTAATGTTCAAATAGCTCTTGTTCAGAGCTTCTCCCATATTTTTTCCAAGACCAGTGACTGCCATTACTCGTCCTCCGTTGGTTCTCAACTGACCCTCTTCTTGTTTTGTGCCAGCATGAAAAGCTACTACACCGTTTAAAGGGCCATCAATATGTATATCTCGCCCTTTTTCGTATGCTTCAGGGTACCCTTCAGCAACCAGCATCACCGTAGCAGCGGTAAAAGGTTCAGTCTCGATAGTTACCGTGGATAGGTTGTTTTCTGCTGTTGCAATGAGTAAATCAACAAAATCAGTTTTGATTCGCGGCATCACTACTTCAGTTTCCGGATCTCCCATTCGGACATTGTACTCGATAACGAATGGTTCATTGCCCACTTTTATTAGGCCAAAAAATATGAACCCGTGATAATCAAACCCTTCAGAATTGATGCCTTTAACAGTAGGTTTAATGATTTGTTCTTCTACTTTCTCCATAAAGATCCGGTCAGCGAAAATCACCGGAGAAACAGCACCCATACCCCCAGTATTGGGCCCTTCATCCCCCTCTCCTATTCTTTTATAGTCCTTGGCCTCTGGGAGAATCACGTAATCATTCCCGTCTGTCAAAACAAATACTGACAATTCCACACCGGCAAGAAACTCCTCGATTAGTACACATGCACTCGCAGCACCAAATCTGCCTCCAATCAATTCTTCTAGTGCCAATTTTGCTTCTTCCAAATCCCTTGTAATGATGACTCCTTTTCCTCCGGCCAACCCATCCGCTTTCAAAACATATGGTGGAGCGACGGATTCTAAAAATTTCTTACCCTCGTTAAGGTTTTCCTGCGTGACAGTAGTAGCCTTGGCTGTAGGTATATTATGCCTTTTCATGAATTGCTTTGCAAAATCTTTGCTGCCCTCCAATGTTGCCCCAAGCTTACCCGGGCCTATGACTTTGACGTGCTCTAGCCCATCTGTCGCTTTTATTCTGTCTACCAATCCGTTCACCAAGGGTGCTTCAGGGCCGACGATGACCATGGAAATATTGTGAGACCGTATTAATTCAATCGTGGCATCTCCATCTGATATATCTAGAGGTAGGTTTATGGCAATTTCAGATGTGCCACCATTTCCAGGAGCTACAAAAAGCTTTTCGCACTTTGAACTTTGCTGCACCTTCCAGGCGATTGCGTGCTCTCGTCCTCCAGAGCCGATTATCAATATATTCATTACTTGAGTTTAAGATCGTAAATTAATGAATGGATACAGATCTGAAGGATCAATGTGCAAATTCCGACATGAATTTAATGCGCATCAATCTAATCTCATCCTCAGAGTACACTTCGCCCAACTCATCTATCGCTATTTTAACGCTATCGGTCTCTGCATTCATGAAGTAGTCATAAATATCATCTTGGCGTTCATCGTCTAGGATCTGATCGATGTAGTAATCAAGGTTAAGTTTTGTTCCAGCATTACAGATATTCTCGATTTCAGCAATCAATACTTCATACTTGATTCCTTTAGTATCTGCAATCTCTTCAAGGTCGCTCTGAAGGTCGATCTGCTGTATAATAAAAATCTTGTTTTTCGATTTAAGACCAGAGCTCTTAACAAGTACATCAGAGGCAGTGATAATATCGTTTTCATCTACATACTCAGCGATCAACTTTAAAAATGGCTTCCCAAATTTTCTAGCTTTGCTGTCTCCTACTCCAATGATCTTCTTCAAATCATCATTATTGGCGGGGTACACCGTAGCCATTTCTTCCATGGAAGGATCCTGAAATATCACATAGGGCGGCAGGTCTTTTTCTTTGGCAACTTGCCTTCTGAGGAGCTTAAGCATATCAAAAAGCACAGTGTCATACGCCTTAGCGTCGATGGTAATCTTTTCTATTTCCTCTTCCTCTCCTCCTGTCTCAAATTCATGGTCTCGTGAGATCATCACGCGATACGGATCTGCAAGAAATTTCTCCCCTTTTTCGGACATCTTGAAAACACCTGGCTTCTCAATATCCTTTTTCAAGAATTCATTGAAAAGCGCTTGCCGAATTACCGACTTCCAGAAAATATCTGATTCTTCTGATCCGGCACCAAATGTGGCAAGTTGATCATGCTTATAGCTCTTCACATGCTGAGTGTGCTTACCCAAAAGAATATTCACAATATGTGTAAGGGTGAATCTCTGCTCAGTCAATTTTACAATTTCTATTGCCTTTCTCAGGAATTCTGTACCCTCTAATTGCTCTTTTGGGTGAAGACAATTATCACACATGCCACATTCATCTTGCCCATACTCTTCTCCAAAGTAATGCAGTAGCTGCTTTCTTCTGCAAACAGAAGATTCAGAATAAGAAGCAACTTCCTCTAGTAGAAATTTGGCGTTCTCTCGCTCTGTAACGGGCTTATCTTTACTAAATTTTTCAAGCTTTTGGATGTCATTGTAACTGTAAAACATTAAGCACTTACCTTCTAGACCATCACGCCCCGCTCGCCCAGTCTCTTGATAATAACCTTCGATAGATTTGGGTGCATCGTAATGCACTACAAATCGTACATCGGGCTTATCAATACCCATCCCAAATGCGATAGTAGCAACAATCACATCTAGGTCTTCATTCAAAAATGCATCCTGATTACCCATTCTGACATTGGGTTCCATGCCTGCGTGATAAGGTGATGCCTTGATATCATTTACTCTTAGGAATGCTGCTATTTCCTCCACTTTTTTTCTACTCAAGCAGTAGATGATACCCGACTTACCCTTCATCTCTTTGACAAAGCGTATAAGTTGTTTTTTTGCCTGCTGTTTCGTCCTTACCTCGTAGTACAGATTAGTCCGGTTAAAGGAAGATTGAAAAATTGTCGCTTCATCCATATTCAGGTTCTTCTGAATATCCAATTGTACTTTGGGTGTAGCAGTAGCGGTCAGCGCTATCATAGGGACCTGATCGCCCAATTGTTCCACAATTGATTTAATTCGCCGGTACTCTGGTCTGAAATCATGTCCCCATTCTGATATGCAATGCGCTTCGTCAATTGCAACAAAAGAAACATGAGCTTGCTTTAAGAAATTTATATTCTCTTCTTTTGTCAACGACTCAGGAGCCACATACAACAATTTCACATGGCCTGCTATTGTATCTCTTTTGACTTTGGTCACCTCAGCTTTTGACAACGTTGAGTTTAGAAAACGTGCGTCAATTCCTACGGCATTCATTTGATCAACCTGATTTTTCATCAAGGCGATAAGTGGTGATATGACCACAGCAGTTCCTGGCTGAACAATTGCAGGTAGTTGATAGCAAAGTGATTTACCTGCACCCGTCGGCATAATCACAAAAGTATTGTCTCCTGCGAGCACATTGGCTATTATCTCCTCCTGCTTGCCCCTGAATGTGTCGTATCCAAAAACTTCTTTTAAGGTTAATTTTGCCTGTTCAATTGATACAGTTTGCATCTATAACTTGTGTGATTAAAATATTAGTAGAAGATAATGAAAAACAAACTGACGTTGGTCATTGATGTTTGAATTCTCGGAGAAATTCACGCTGAATATCGTTTTTCTTTAATCTTTGTAAACTCAATTTGCCTATTTT
>JBLHTU010000088.1:0-14325 GCA_047627515.1 Cyclobacteriaceae bacterium
GGCTTCAGCTGCATTGGACGACACTGAATTCTATGATTTCAGTGTCAGCAAGACGAAAGAGTGCAAGCAAATGATCATCAGCACATTAAAAGAGCTAAACCTGAACTACACTCCTTCTCATACCAATTTCATTTTCTTTGAGACCGGCATGCCCATTGCAGATTTTCAAAGTAAGATGAAAAAAGAAGGGCTTAATGTAGGTCGCCCCTTTCCTCCATTTGATCGTTGGTGCAGAATTAGTACTGGTACAATAGAGGAAATCGAACTCTTCAATGAAGCTTTACGGAAAATCCTAGCATAGCCTATTTCTCAAGATAACCCGGACCTTTGACGAATTGTCCTGGGGTAGCGCCAGTATGTGCCCCCTTTTCAAGCACCATCGTTCCATTGACCCACACATATGCTATACCTTCCGCATATTGGTGTGGATCGGCAAACGTAGCTTTGTCTTGCACAGCTAATGGGTCAAATAGCACTAGGTCCGCGTAATTACCTATTTTGAGAGACCCTCTTTTTTCAATCTTTAAATTGCCTGCAGGCAAAGAGGTAAGTCTCCGGATGCCTTCTTCCATAGAGATTACGTTTCGTTCCCTAGCAAATTCACCTAATACTCTGATGAAGGAACCGTAGGCGCGCGGATGCGTACTTTGGTTCAAGAAAATACCTTCAGCCGCTAGGCTGCCGGCATCAGAGCAGAAACTCATCCAAGGCTGTTGTATTTTCTTGTCTATATTTTCTTCTGACATCGAAAAATAGACCACCTGAATTCTGCTATCATCTTCCACTATCAGATCAATCATTGTCTGCTCAGCCGTACTACCTCTCAGTTCCGCGACTTCACTCAGTCGAAGCCCTAAATACGTTCGCAGCTCTTGACTTTTAAATCCAACAAGTAGAATGTTCTGCGGCGGGTGTTGAAAACTAATTTCATTCAGTAATCGTGCCCTTATCTCTGTATTTTTGAGTGATTTAATCATCTCTTCTATGCCATTTTTTCTTATCCATTCAGGCAGTTGGACATGTAGTCCTGTACTACTTGCTGGATAAGTATACATATCTGCCGTAATCGCCAAACCTCGATCTCTTGCTGATTCGATCATCTGAAAAACTGAATCTAACTTATACCAATTCTTTTGACCAGAAGCTTTCAAATGATACACTTCCGCTCTGATTTGGGCAATTTCTGCAATTTCTATGAGCTCAGCAATGGACTCGAAGAGTTGATCACCTTCATTGCGAATATGAGAAATATAAAGCCCGCCATAGCTAGCCGCCACTTGACTCAATGCGATGAGCTCCTCAGTATCCGCGGACCCGCTAGGTGCATAAAGCAAGGACGAACTCAATCCAACGGCACCTTCTTCCATTGCCTCTGCGACTAAATCCTTCATTTGAACGATCTCTGCTTCACTTGCGGCTCGGTTTTCGTAACCAATCACGTGCTGTCGAACAGTCCCATTTCCCACAAACGAGGCAATGTTCGTGGATACGCCTTTTTCCTCCAGATAGGTTAAGTACTGCCCTAGCGTCCTCCACTTGATATCATACTTTATATCTGTTTGATTGGCTGCTACTTCTTCAACCATCTCTTCCGACCAAGGGCCCATTGATCGACCTTCGCCCATTACCTCTAGGGTCACACCTTGCTTGATATCACTCATGGAACGGCCATCGTGTAACAAAGAAACATTGGCCCAACTGAGCATATTAATAAAGCCAGGGGCTAAAGAGCTACCTTTCGCATCCAGTTCGACCACACCTTTCTGCTGAGACAAATCCCCCATTGCGGCAATTGTATCCGCTACCACAGCAAGGTCCCCCAGCCACGCGGGTGAACCTGTCCCATCATACACAAGGGCGTTGTGGATGATCAAATCGTAATCAGGCTTTTGTGTACACCCAAAGAATAGTATGATTGTGGTAAGAAAAATTAATGTCTTCATTAGGTCGTAGATTTATATAAATATATGGAAAATATCAAGGTTATTGGCTTTGACGCAGATGATACACTCTGGGAAAACGAAATGCTATTCAGGAATACAGAAAAAGAGTTCTGTAATCTACTGAGTGAATACGAAGTCGAGCATCTGATAAATCAGCAACTACTTGCGAGAGAGATCGACAATCTTCCGACCTATGGTTATGGGATCAAAGGGTTTACACTTTCGATGATAGAAACTGCTCTGACTGTTACAGGTGGGACAGTTGCCCCTGTAGTGATAGAAAAGATCATTGAATTAGGTAGAAAAATGTTAGCAGCACCTGTTACACTGATTGACCAGGTACCCGAAACCCTTACGGAGTTGAGTGCTCGATACAGACTTATTGTAGTCACGAAGGGTGATCTACTTGAGCAGCAGAGAAAACTCACCAAATCAGGACTCATGGAACACTTCCACCACATAGAAGTCCTGAGTGACAAAACACCTACTCAGTACAAAAGATTGCTGCAACATTTGGATATTAGTCCTGAATCTTTCGTCATGGTGGGTAATTCATTGAAATCGGATATACTTCCTCCTTTACATATTGGCTGCCAAGCAGTACATATTCCATTTCATACCACATGGGTACATGAACAGGTATCAGACAAGGAAAAAGCAGACCATCAATACGTTGAACTGAATAGGATTAATGAATTATTAACGCTTCTATGACCTATTCAAGTACCATTCTTGTTAACACATCGTTCTTTGCCAGCCAAGGCAACAATTGATACACTTTTAAATCAATAATTTGATATTTTTGTAATATGAAAAGACGGATTACAAATTACACATTCAATTTACTATCAATAGTATTTGCTCTTGGCGCTGCTAGCTGTACGAATTCCTCTTCTCAAGATCCTTCAGTCAAAAGAATAACCAATCAGGATTTTATCTCCTTACAAGAGACAGATGATTCTGTGCAGTTAGTTGATGTGAGAACTGTACAAGAATATGATAACGGACATCTAGAAGGTGCCATTTTGATAGACTTTTTACAGAAAGATTTTCGTGAACGTGTGTCTATTTTAGATAAATCTATGCCGATTGTGGTCTATTGTGCTGTAGGTGGCAGAAGTAATCAATCCACAAAAATTCTACTCGAAGAAGGCTTTACCGATATCTATGATCTAAAAGGTGGATTCAAGGGATGGTCAAGCGAAGGGTTACCCTTCGAATAATTATCTCTCTTGAAAATACAATCTCCTAACAAATGTGCGTTAGCAAGCCGAGTGCAGGATGATTCTAAATATTTTCAAATAGAGACTGTATTCTAATAAATATCAATGCCATGAAAATAAGAGGTTTTCAATTTTTGTTGCTTCTCACGCTTGCACTACATACTGTCTTGGCTCAAGAAGAAAAGGAAAGTATCGGAGAAGCTATAGATCGTGTATCCTTCGATTGGGATACCCAAGCTGTAGAACTGGAGTACTATGCAGGACTAACCAAGTTTTGTAAAGACGCTGAGTATCGGACGTCCATCATTGAGCTCATGTCCGAAATTCATCATTTCGACTCATTGCTGTATGAAAAAGCATTGGTTGCCCAATCCCGATCAGATGACAAAGAAATCAAGAAACTTATCAAGGAAATCGAAGGGTTTGAAGGCAAATATAGCTTCCATGATTTCATCCACTTTTTAAAAGAAGAATGTGATGGGCTCAAAAAACTAGAAAAAAACAGTGAAGATCTTAATACCGCCACCGGGGAAGAATCACTGGATGGACAGATCTACATTATTGAAGTAGAGATGCAACGCTATGTAAAGCATCTAACTAAGCGAGTTGATCACATTCGTAAGCACGTTCATCACCTACATATCAAATAACCCTTTCTGGAGCTCCATATAAGCGAATTGCTCGATAGCCTTTTGCTGATTACCCATACTAGCTTTTCCTCTTAAGGGTCGCACGGTATAGGCGTCGAGTAAATCTTCTGAGTACGGATCTAAAAATGACGCCACCCTATTGACATCAAAAGTGTCCTTAGACAACCAGTCCTGCTCAGTATTCTCATCGAGAATCACCGGCATTCTGGGGCCCGTTAGCTTTGGGTTATTGTGAATCTCTGACATACGTTTATTTCCCACCGTGGTCACGATCGTCACGGTTTGCACCTCTATACCGGTATCGATATTGAGCCATTGATCCCATAGTCCTGCAACAGACATCGGTCTGGCATCTGCATGCAAGATGTGATAAGGAAATGTCTTGTTTGATCGATGATGGTGCTCAAAAAAACCATCAAGCAGTATGACGCATCTTCTATTCTGAGCTGGTTCCTTGAAGGATGGTTTTTCAAACAACTCCTCTCCTCGCGCATTTAGCGTCAGATTTTGTATTTGTTTACTTGCAGTAGCATCCTTTGTCCAAAAAGGGACTAGCCCCCAGCTTGCAAACGATACTGCTGGCTCGTTGGTATTGAGAATAACAGGCAACTCTGGGTGCTGAAAAGCATTACTATGATACCTGGATTGATTATGGCCAAATGCCGGATCAATTCTATGTGCCAGATCTGTCAAATCTGCCATGTCCCCGTAGCGCCTCTCGTAGTCCGCTAATCGCTTTGTTAAATATCTAACATCGTAACACATATCAAAAAGAAGGCCGCTTTAGCAGCGGCCTTCTTTATTATTAATGCATAATTATTAATTTCTTCGGCTCCCATCTAAACGATTCATCGTACAGTTGTAAGAAGTAAACTCCGGAAGCAAAATCATCTGTTTCGATAATCACTTCGTACTGATTCTTTTTCATCGTCCCAGTCCTCATCAACCTTCCCATTTGATCGTATAACGTCCACTCTGTATCTAGCGGAACTGCTTGCTCAAATTCAACTTTGAATGAACTGTTCGCAGGATTAGGGAACATTTCAAAATCCACACCTCTCACGATTCTATCTCCGACACCCGTCAGGGTATTGATTTTATTATCAATATCCAATACCGCTACTTGATAGATCTCTCTGGTTTCCTCATTTTGAACAAAAGCTACTACTCTCAACTCATCAAGATTATAGATGGCATTGATCGTCCAATCAATTGGAAATTCAAAGGCATCGCCGATTTGAACACTTCGTTTCTCAACATACCCGCCAGCATCTGGTAGTATCGCTCTCATCACATTCCTAATTGTATCACTGACAGTATAATTACCAAATGCCTGATTTGTGATATAGTTTTCAAATACAATGAATCTAAACGATAGCTCAGTATTGGCCGGAAGATCAATTAAGGAAGTAAACGTTCCAGACAATTTCAACTCATCCTCTGAATTGGAA
This sequence comes from Cyclobacteriaceae bacterium, assembly GCA_047627515.1. GTDB lineage: Bacteria > Bacteroidota > Bacteroidia > Cytophagales > Cyclobacteriaceae > JAYPLE01. The sequence goes on from JBLHTU010000088.1 coordinate 5,268, forward strand.
GGTAACTCCACCAAGGAAATGTCAAACTCAGGCTCCACCAATTCCTTCTTATTTAAAGCAAACTGGTTCCAACCTAGTAGCTCATTGGCTCTTGAGTCTGAATTGGTTTTTTTCTCAATCACTTCACCGTCCAACACAGAGGTTGGTGCATCCGCTATTCCATAATACCCCCCTCGGGCACCTGGATCGATATCGTTTCGTTTAAACAATTCATCTGTTGGTCTGGAAGGTTGTCCATCTAAGTCTGTGAAGTAATTTACCCAGACCGCTCCATCACCAGCCTTACTTACTCGGTCGAAGATGATTGCTTCTGCTTCCTTGCTATCATCTAATAGTACCGATGAAAACGACTCAAATAACACCACTTTCTGACGATCGTATATTCTGAAATTATCAAACCCAAATCCTTCAATAGGTGCAGTTTCCTCCCCTGTGGAGCTTGAAATCGTCCGCTCTTTAAATCCAGGGCGTGCGCCTAGAGAGAACCTGAAACGGATATCGCTCCAACCATCTTCCGGGATCAAGAAACTACCCTCAGCATTTTTCGCATCAATTTTATTTGCGGCAAAGTACCAATAGTAGTCTTGATCAAGTCCATCTAGACCAAAAGGCGATCCTGGAGGAACATCCGTTCTTACGCTCCAGCCAAACTGATTGGCGTTATATAAGCTGTTGGTAGGCTCATCGATATTACCTGGATTACCTGGTAGGCCAATCGAATTGTACCAATTGACACCTGAGTTACCATCATCGAAATCAAACTCTCCAACGGCATTCCATGTATATCCTTCATCAATAGAGTACTGCAATACAACCCCATCTGTGTTCACCAAATCTGACACGTAGTTAAAGCTGACGGCAGGTTTCTCCATCTGCGATAGATCATATGTAGGGCTGTATACCCACGAGTTCTCTGCTAAAGGATTATCCGCTTTCAGTCTGTTTCCATAGGCCCCATCTGCATTTGTTACCCAAGCAGCACCTCCTACATTCAACCCTGCTACATTCGCTTGATTAATTGTTCTTCCAGCAGGCACCGCCCATTCCCATGTACTGTACCTAGGTATAGAGGACGCTCGTTGCTCATCCGACAAAGGGATTCCCAATATAGAATCATTTAACCCTTGATAGAATCCATCTACTGAGGTACTATCTGTATGCCAGCCTTCTGGACCATTGTCAAACGTGTGCAGGATACCAGTAGACGGTACGATTATCTTATCAAGTATGTTGAATTCTACGATATCGAAAGCGCTACAGTTGGCATCTGAGAGAAAGAAATACCTAGCTCTATAGATCCCTGGTATATCAAAAGTCAATGTATCAAAAGCAGGGTCAATCTGAAGGTCACCATTCAAATCATCTCCGATAGCGATATCTTTTCTAATCACCTCAATGCCATTCTCATCCGTAATGGTTAGGTATGATTCTGCTGTTTTAGAATAACGAATATCAAGATTTCTTTCTTGAAATTCGAAAGCCGTCTTTTTGCCCACTGTCATGTTTGTCCAGTTAAATCGGACATCAGGTACCACACCAATGTTCTTATTTTCAGATTCTATATTTAAACAACCTGTATTATCATCTTGCGCGATAACGACGATCTGCTTAGGTCCCCCACCGATGTTATATGCTTGTGAGAATACACGTACTACATCGTCATCCGCAGGCAATAACAGCTCCTCTGTTGTTATTTGATCATTCTCAATGAACCATGTGAATGTCGTCTGTTCGTCTGGTAAGTTGGCCATATCTATATCAAACTCTACGGTCTCTGTCGCACATGCCTTGTTATTAATAATCACGCTAGCATCACCTATCTGCTGTAAAGCAAACTGAGGACGAGGATTCACCGTAATCCTATTATCTGCCACATTAGTACAACCATTCACATCTGTATGTGTGAAAGTGACCGTATAGTAATTCTGGGGCGAGAAATCCTGTATATCCTTATCTGTAGATGACAATGATTTCCTTGCATCTTGCGGACTGAATTCTGAGAAAGCATCCAAATCTGACAGTATGCCTACTTCCAGTTCAGTACCACTCTCATTGAAAATCTTAAAATCTGAACGCTGACCTTGCTTAGCAATACTTGCAGCAGATTCGATATAGAAACCTTCCAAGAAGAAATTTCTTTCTCCCCTAATGTCCAATGAATCATTCAAACAAGTCACATAGTCTGGTGTAACCTCATCATCAATTTTGAAATCAATCGCTGGGAAAGGATCCACGACTACATTCAATACTGAATCCGTATTGACACAACCTTTGGTATCTGTAAACTCAAAATACACATTCCTTGACGTAGAGTTTCCACCTACTACGAGTCTTCGATCATCAGGCTGAGGGTTTCTACTATCCACATCATTCAAGTGAAGCGCCTCTAGGTTCAGCACGGCTGAGTTGTCCCCATTGTCAGTCAGGCCTGTACCCACTTGACTGAAGTCTGAGAATAACGAGAATCTACTTGAACCCGTAATTCCTTCTGTCTGAGCAGAGAATGGAATGTTTATATCTTCTAGGCAATAAGCATCATCAGTGGTTAAGTCAACAAATGACAAACTAGGTAGCCCATTGATACGGTGGATGACATCTCTAAAGTCACTCGTACATCCATCAAAATTTTCGCCATCATTGATGTAGGCAGTATATTTCACTCGGAACCTTGTATCATTTGCCACTTCTGCATTGATACTAGATTGATCGATATAGAAGGTAGGATCAAAAGTTAATCCCTGATCCAGCTCAAGGTTGTCCTGATCAAACCAGGTGTATAAAGAAGTATTTTTAGTATCAGGGTTGTCAATTACCAACGTAAGTACATCCTCTCTTTCACAGATCGTATAAATATCACTAGAACCCGTACTAAAAGGAGCTGTAGGTATTTCTCTCACTGTCAATAAAAGTGGCGTTACCGGTGATTCGCAGCCTTCAAATCCTTCATTGTTAATGTTGATATCCGTCGTCTGTGTGGCATCATATCCAAAGAATCCGACCGTGTTATCTCCATTTCCATCTAGGTAATTATTGGGCGTAAAGTTCTGACCGTTTGCCTGAGAATTATTTAGACTGTCATACCAAGTGTAGGTAATCTTAGAATCAAAACCACTGATACTAAATGTAGGGGTAGCGTCAGTTTCGCAAATCAATTCAGTTTGATCTAGTACAGCAGGTGCAAGAGGTACGTTCCTCACATAAATGGTCAATTCTAGTGGGTTACCTTCATTTCCATAGAATGGATCACCTGCTAAGCTATTGTTTGGCGTAATCTTCTTGTTAGAAGCCTGTGTAACATAGAACGTATAAGTACCAGGAACAGGTGAGCCTGACATGTCCGTAGGCGTAGTAATCACCAAGTTGTCATCAGGGAATGATACATTATCATTCAACATCTCTGCTGGTTGAATGAGTAACCCTCTTGCATCAGACGTCGTCAATCGAGTCGTAGAATCTTGCGCCAATGCATGGGCTTCTGATCTGTACCAGTAGAAGATATTACTTGCTGCATCTTCATCATATGACTTCACACTAAAAGGTTCGATGGTCTCTCCTTCACAATAGTAGAAATTGAGCGTACCTGGACTAGACGAAGTCGTAGAGGACGCTTCTGCTGGAGCATTTGGTGTATTGTAGATATTGATTCGAATCAAAGTCCCTTCAGACTCTACCCCACTAAACTCACTGGACTGACCACCATTTTCGATATCAGTTACCTGAGTCACCAAGAAATATCTCGTTGCATTGTTGGTAATACCACCAATCAATAAATCTGCAGCAGAAACTACCGTGTCTTGAGGATCATTGGTTACACCTTGACCGTTTGGCACACGTTCTGAAGTAGATCTTGTACCTGAAGCATCAGAGTAATACCATCTAAATACCTGTGCATTAGCTGCATCAGTATAGAAAGTCTGCGCATAAAAGAGTGTGTCTCCGTTTAGCTCTTTCGCTTCGTAATCAAACTCAATATAGTTACCTATCTCATCACTGCTTGTGTCAAAATAAACAAGAGCACTATCTTGGAAGGCACTGTAAGCACCTATCACTGGTATTTCATCCACTTGATAAATAGTGATATCAACCTGCTGTCTGCTCGCTGCTGGTGTTTCACATCCCACATAGGAAGATACGGTGGTTGCATTGGTTTTCCTGTTCAACAAATTGGTCACCTGAGCCAGATAGATTTGATTATTAAACTCAGAGGCTGGCGCATAATGCCCACTGGTTGATAGTGCCGGGCTAGAATTTATAGTAAAGTTAGTGACATCACTAAAGGTGAATGATGTGAATGTCTCACCTGTCCAACCATTACTATTATCCGGCCTGACCTCAGAAAATTGATTTCCACTTTGCGACGCAGCCGAGTTGTTATAATACCATCTATAAGCGGCATTTGCTAACTCCGGCGTATTGATCTCATCTGCCGGGAAAATCCGTGTATTATAAGTAACGTCATTTCCTGAAGGTGCTTTTCCACTTGCAGCATTAATATCTGTAGTGAATCCTGAAGGATTTCCGGGCACAGAGTATACGTTGATCTGTACCTTAGTCTTAGCACTTGAGCAACCGTAGAAATTCACATCATTGGCATAATTGATGTCCTCTCTTCTGGAAACGTAGAAGTCATACACCCTATCGTCAGGCGTATTTCCCTTGGTGTAAGTAGGTGTACTTAATAACAATTCGTAATACGCGTCAAACAATTCTGTTGCAGTTGGTGAGGTATTTCCTGCGGATGATATACGTCCCTGCCCAGCATTGTCACTGACATCCAGCGTGGCAACGTTTCCGTCCAGGTTAAATCCATCAATCAAAATATAATTGGTCCCATCATAGACAAACCAGTCATAGACGTTCTTATTATTGATCATGGAATAACCATTGAAATTATCTACATGCATTACTGATTGTGTACTATTAGCAACAATTCTAATGGCCGAGTTTTTACCCGTTACATCGAAATCATTGAATTTCTCAATCACATAGCTTTTAGTAGCTGCCGTTGCACTGTTCGTAGATATTACTTCCAACACTTCATAATCGTCCGTACCATTGACAGTGATTGCCTGATCTGGATAATACCTTACTTCCGCTGATACACTAGTTCCATCAGAAGATGCTACCGTAAAAGAGACCGAGTCAACTCTATCCAGGTATTGAGACCGGACAGTTTGCCCTGCACTGATTTCAAGTCGACTGTTTGCAAAGACTGATGTCGCTGGTAATACCCAACCACTTGTCGTCGTTGTAGGATCGGCACTAAAGTCCTGCGTGAATCCACCTCTGAAAATGTTTAAGTTATCAACTGCCTCACCTTCACAATATTCAAAGACATATAATCCTGCGACCGTCTGTTCTTCACCTTTTGTTGAAGGAGTGGCAAGCTCAGCAATATCCAATCGCGGCTTTTCAGGCACATCATGAATGATCACAGTCAAAGTAGAATAATCAGATTCCGTTCCGTCGAACGTCGTACTTCCTCCGTTTGAGGTGGTCGTACCAACGTTGCTGGATTGAGTGAATCTGAACACATACTTACCCGCAGGAGGTGTATTAGTCTGAAATAAAGTAAACGGTGGCACATCTCTTTCACTTGCTGTCGGTACAGCTAACTGATTCCCTTTAGTCACACGCTCATCGGTCGCACTATAATACCATTTAATAGACGTTGGCTGACCGGATGTTGCAGCCGTGACTTTGACATTAGGAATCGTTTCACCCTGGCAATATTCCACCAGGTAATCTGTATCAGTAGTTACTGTTTGATTGATTCTATTAACATTTTTGTTATCTGTGCTATTCAAAACCAAAGTAGGTCTTGCTAATCGCTTGAATAAGGTGAAACTTTTTTGAATGACACGTGGAGATCCAAAACTATTTAAGTCGGAATACAGTGGATCATCACTATCCAATGTTGTCACAGTTAAAGTATAGCTAATTTCATCACGCAAATTGGTTAAATCATTGGCGGTAAGTCCCATGCCAGATCCCGCTGTATTTCCAGAAGCTACAGTGTGAGTTCCGGTAGTATAAATTGATTTCAACCCATTAGCATCCCCTGCTCCAGCGTCCTCAATAAGTTTAACTAATTGGAATGCTGCAATATTGGTAGTTCCGGTCACTGTAAATGAATTCCCGGCATTGTCTACACCCGCATTCACCAAAAGAGTGAATTTCTTAATTTTTACATTACTATTTGTCGGTGTGGTTGCACCAGAACTGGTCAACTCAAGGTTGATGTCCAACGTATTACTATCGTTGTTAGGATCTGAATCATTATCTGCCGCATAATCATTGTAATGCGTCGCAAGGTTGCTGAAAGAGACCTGAGGTAAAGGTGTAATCACTACCTCCTTGTTACCGTACACAAACGGCACCCCGCCATTCAACAGTACCAGTTCTACATTGGCAGTCGACGTTCCATCGGAGTTTACCGTCAAGAAGTCAGTAGCCGGAGTTGATGTCACCGCATTAGCTAAATTAAATTTAAAACGTGGATATACCGTGGTAATACTTTGAGAAACTGAGGATGTACCGCCAGTCACAGAAGTACCATTCGTGAAAGTACCTGTGACATCTTCTAATACTAGTGCTCCACCAACACTATGATTCAATATATCTACTACTTTACCTGACATTCCCGTCGCCGAAACCGTCTCACCCACCTGGAATGCACCCAATGTGCTACCAAAGAATAAGGATACCTGCTTGTCAGCTTGTGAAGCGATGGTCGCATTTGTCCCTGGTGTATCCTTTAACTGTATGGTATTTCCATTGTTAAATGAACCCACCACCTTGTTGAGCGTGATAGTCAGTCCTGAAACGGCGACTACTGTACCCTGCGTCACCACTCCTGTAAGCGTCGTTTCTCCAGTAATTACGTTACCGACCACAAATGGATTGGCGTTTAACGTAAGCACTAAACTATCCTGAAAGACTCCCGGACCTTCATATCGCTCAAAAGCGTAAGTAGCAGTAAATGGTGCAGGAATCAGGTTACGAATGATTGGTGTAGTGGTCGTCGATAGATCTCCATCATCCACACTGGTGATCAATTTACTGGTCTGGTAAGTAGTGAAATCATCCGAGATAAAAACATCACTCACTACGCTAAGTACTTCTATTGACGTAGAAACCGAAGCACTACAACCAGAAAGGTTTTCTGTCAGGTTATAAGTAATCGTATAAGGACTATTAGCAGCACCCACCGCCGAAGGCGTGAAAGTTGTTTGATGGTAGTTATCTGTATCTGTCGTGTTCAGATTACCTAAACCATTACCCGTAAATGAGAAACTATATCTTAAGTCTGTCGTAGAAAAAGTTCGATTCGTATATGGATTAGCTGGATAGTCTTCATCACTGGCACCTGCAAAATCAATCACCAATGAAGCATCTGCTGCTTTAGGTGTCGTTTCATTTACTCCTGTTCCACCAGGGCCTAAATCGCCAAATATTGGCTGACCAGTTGATACGGATTCAGTAAATGTTAATCCATTTTGTGAGAAAATATCTGGTCGAACTTCACGATCTACCACCACATCTATCGCCGCCTGTCGATTGGCAGAACCATCATTAAATCCAGTATTCACTGCTGCCTGACAGCCATTGGCATCAGATATATCCACGTAGTAACGAACTGTTTTCTTGGCAACAAAACCAGTCGTTTCTGTATTAGCTCCAGTCACATCCGTGATGTCTTTGTTAAATGGCACTTTGAATCTTGGGTTAGAAGGGCTGCTATTTTCATTACCAATTGAATTTGCCGCAACAGTACCTGCAACATCCTGACCATACCATCTAAAGGTGTAATTAGTAAAGGCATCATTGGTCAATGCTCCTAAAACAATCTCTTCCTTTCCGCACGCACTACCATAATCTGCCGTAGGTGTTCCTGCGTTCTTCTTTTGATCGTCATAGTCTGATCCCGCGATCGTCTCCGCATTAGGGACATCCAATACCTGGAGATCCACTTTTACCGCTGAACTTTCACAACCCCGTGAGTTCATCTGCGTCACCCATACGGATTGCGCCCCTACATTGCTTCTGTTAATGGTCGTAGAGGTCTCTAAATTTGCGTAACTGATCGTCAAATCGTTCGCAACATCCGCTGTTGTTTGAATAACGTTGGTACCTGCATTTGGATTTGAGGTATTGTAAATAATGACATCATTGTCCCCATTATCCTCCGCTGACTTACTGGCATCTGCTAAGATGCTGAAATCGGAAACGCCATTGAAACGTCTGTCACCGGTCGTTGTTTTGGTTCGGTAAGTCAAATCAAACAGATCGTCTTTACAGATGGATACATTTTCAAAGAAAATCTGGCCATCTGTTGGAGTGGCCGTAACAATAGAGAAAGTACTTACCAATTCCACTTCCAGGTCTAATAGATTCGTACCATGATAGTCGCTCATTCCATATAAATCGGCTGTACCACCGGTTCGTTTAATGGTACCTGTAGCAGAAACATCTGTCCCTGTGTATTTGATCTGTAAGCCGCTTATTTGAATATTCTCAAGAGCTCCATTATTGACTGATGCTAAGGTCAATCTTAATGTATTGGCATTATCATAGGTCAACGTAGCTACTCCTGAAGCCGCACCAACAGCGGTGTTAAATTCAAAACCGCTACTCAACTCAAAGATCACCGTTCCGTTACCGAAGTCAGTAATGCTAGTCTCATTTAGGAAAATGTTCTGCTGCAATGCGATAAATTCATTGTCTATACAAGCCAACATCCTTGATAAAGCGGTCACGGTATTAGCTGCTGTAGATGGATACACTCCTCCGATGGTCGTAAATTCCCACTTATTGGCATCTGCGCCTCCGCTAACTAATGCCTCTGCTGTAAAGCTATAAGCATCACCATCCGCGTTGACAAACGTCCCATCAGGTATAGTCAAAGTGTATGTACTAGTTGGATTTACCGTGTATGCTAAAGCACCGCTTGTATTGACTACACTTACGTCAGAACCAAAGAGGTCGTTAGTTGGGTTGATCCGAATTGCCATAGCTCCTTTTCCAAAAGGAACAGGACTAAAGAGTGAATTATTCG
>JBLHTU010000089.1:0-14264 GCA_047627515.1 Cyclobacteriaceae bacterium
ACTGTACACTTTCCAGGTCCTATTTCCCTTGTTTTCGAGGTAGGTGCCGTAGCTCGCGTCATATCTGCCCATTTCCGGTTTAACACCAAAAAGATTACCGCCCAAAATCAGATCTTCATCCCCGTCTTTGTCAAAATCTCCAGAAGAAATCGCGTAGATGGGTGAGAACTGCGTCTGAATAGGCAGTTCGTCTATCTCAAAGTCAAATGAGCCATTGTTCCACAGTACTACGGATGATAGCTGTTCCACTGCCAATCGCGCTGTACTACTTAACTGCTGTTCATTCAGTATTTTTTCCATCGTCGCAAACTGATAATCTGCATAACTAGGAAATTGCTTCTTCAAGCTTTTTATTTGATCTATCAGATTATGTCTGAGAGCATAGGGCACATGCTCATTCCCATCAAAACGGCTTAAGATTGGGTCTAGTGTTCCATTTTGGTCATAATCATCCACAAACAATGCAATGGGATTTTCCTCAGAAGCCCTAAAACGGCTGTTGCTGCCGTGATTTCCTGCTACTATTTCTGGTAAGCCATCTCCGTCTAGATCTTTGATAAGAAGCGTGTTCCACCAGCCCGATAGTGACAGTGATGGCCCCTTTTCTAGGACCCCTTCCTTATTCATGAACAATTGTACCGGCATATATTCACCGGTTACGACTAGGTCAATCCAACCATCTCCATCCAAATCCGCCCATTCAGCATCCGTAATAAGCCCCATTCTTGATAGTGCCTTAGATACCTCCACTTTCTCTTCAACAAAGACTCCGGATCCATCATTTACCAAAAGATGGCCGCTACCCGGCAACCCGTACCTGAAAGGCACGACGCGCTCGCCTACAAACAAATCAATATCCCCATCCTGATCAAAATCCGCTGCTGCCACCGCTCCAGTGCTAAACTTTCCAACAGGACTAGACGATTTTCTCCAATTGCCCGATTCATAGATATATAACCGATCAATCAGCGCATCACTAGATGAAGAGAATTCTGTACCCCCGCTAGCCACATACAAATCAAGGTCACCGTCTCCGTCTGCATCAAAAAATACACTTGAACCATCTTCGGATCCTTTATCTTCAACAAATACATCAGGTTGTGTTTTTGCATACCCTGCGCGACTAGAAATATACAATTGTCCAGCAAATCCTTTACTGCCTCCGATAAAAAAATCATCAACTCCATCTGAGTTTACATCTCCTCGACTTGATTTAGGGGATTCCGTACTCAACATATGATACAAGAGTCTGTCGCGATCAAAGTCTACAAATTCATTTTCTATATGGACGAAATCAAGTAATGGTTCACTGGGCTTGAATAAAGCTATAGATTCATCTTCGGGTGAAGTAGTAGCAACTGCCTTGCCCTCTGGCTCAGTCAAAACTAGTTCCTGGTTAACAGGAATATCTACCAATTGTGTTACTGTTCCCGAAGGCCAAGTCACTTTGACGGCTACATTTTCATCAACTGGCAAACCAACTGTGGGTCGAAAATCAACACTAGATTGGAAACCTCTTGTAGGTTGCTGCTGCCCGTAAAAAGTGCCTACTGATGTAGTCACCTCAATTTTGGTTCCCACTGCAAACGTGTTCTGGTACTTGCCAGTTAACCTGAATCGTAAGTAGTTGCCTTTGCCTTGTTCTACCGCATTGTTTTGATACAGCCAGGCTGGAAGGTTTACATTATTAACAACCAAATCCAGATCTCCATCATTGTCTAGGTCAGCATAGGCTGACCCATTACTAAACCCACTCGTATTTAAGCCCAGTTCTGATGACTGATCTTCAAATTGCAATCCACCCAAATTTTTGAACGCTTTATTCGCAATTGGATTCGAAGGAATGATATCGATCAGTTTGCTATAGTCTACTTTATTATCAGTAATTATCGACTTAGCTACTTCTTCATTCGAAATGTACTGTAGGTAATCTTGGTCTGTTAGGTCTTGGTAGATTCCATTCGCTATGAAAAGGTCTTTGAACCCGTCATTATCCATATCAAATATCAGCGCCCCCCAACTCCAATCTGATGCTTCTACGCCTAAGAGTCTTCCTATCTCACTAAAGCTACCGTTCGTATTGTTGAGTTGAAGTGTATTCCTAGTAAACTGATGATAGTAACCGTTGGAAACACTGTAACTATAGCGATCCCAACTCTCAAAAGTGGTCACAGTCTTTAATCGCTCCTCGGTACTTGGAAGCATTTCCGTAACAAACAGATCGTTGAATCCATCATTGTTGATGTCCGCCATATCTGCACCCATGGAGGCACCACTAATTGACTTTATCTGCGAGGTCAACTCTTCGCTAAAGGTCCCGTCTCGCTGGTTAATATATAAGTAATCACGCTCGAAGAAATCATTAGAAATATAAATATCATCCCAGTCGTCATTATTAACATCACCCACAGTCACACCTAGCCCAAAGCCAATAACGCTTCCATAAATCCCTGCTTCCTCACTTACATCTACGAACTGACCAGCATCATTACGAAGCAGCTTATCTCCTCCCAGTTTATCACGTACAGGGCGTTCATTTCGGCGCAAATCAAAGCTTCCAATAGCTTGGTAAGAATTATTGAGTAAGTAGACATCCAAGTCTCCATCTTTATCATAATCAAAAAATGATGCATGGGTCGAGTAACCCTGATCTGCTAATCCATAGGACACTGCTTCCTCCTTGAAACTGAGGTCTCCCTGATTGATAAACAGTTCGTTCAATTTCTTACCTCCTGCAATATCTCCCGAATTACATACATAAATATCCAACAACCCATCGGCGTTGATATCCGCCATCGTAACACCTGTAGACCAAGACATTTGACCAGCAACATTTGCCGACTCTGTGATGTCTTCAAAACTTAAAGAACCTTTGTTGAGGAACAGTCTATTCTTGGACAAATTTGACGTCAGATATATATCAGGCAGATTATCGCCATTTATATCTCCAATGGAAACGCCCCCACCATTGTAATAATTTCGATAGGTGTAAACATTAAAGTCGGCATCATACAATAAGTCATTGCTAAAGATTAATCCTGTCTCCTGTGGGTCTAATAAAGAGAATAATCTTTTCGGCGACTCGTCAGCTGGGTTGCAACTCCATATTATTAGCAAAAGAATAGTAGATGAAAAAATACGTCTCATTGTGCTTAGTCTACTTATAAGGGTTATTATCCGGATGACTAAGGTCCTTAATCACCGCAACTACTTGTCTCTCATCAAGGATTGTCATCGATATTTGCCGATTGCCGTCCACCTTGTACCAGATCTTTAAAGGCGGCTCATCAAATTCCTGAAGCAGGAATGGGTTACCACCGTACCAAGACATCAGCGTATCCTGTACCGCAACCTGCAACGGCTCAGCCTGAAGATCCAAGTTCCAAGGAGACCAAGCATTGTAGGCAAATGTCATATCCATCGCCTTAGTCTTCAAATCCTTATCAAAATCTGGGTAAAATAGCATTTGAATACTCGTCCCGTCTTCCTTCTGTGACTGCAATACATACTCAATCGTCTGGTTTTTTGGGCCTTGCCTAATAATTCCTTTTTGATTGATCACCCAACCCTTTTCAAAAAATTCCTTCTTTGTATCACTCAGTTCAAAACCTAAGAAAAGGGAATCATTCTTCGCACCGGAATTGATTTCTTTACGCAGCAGCTTTTCGTAGGGAGACCCATTGCAAGCCGCCAAGAAGCTCAATAACACAATAGCCACAAAAAGACTAGTATTTGAAATACGCCAATTCTTCATCATTATTCGCAATAAAAATCAAAGTATCGTTTTGGTAAATAACTATATCAATATCTCGCACCTGACTATACAAAGGTAGCTGCTTTATCAATGGCTTCTTATTAGGGACTAACTCCATAATAGACAAAGGCAACGCATCATATCGACCAAACTGAGGCTTCACCAAATACTGATTACCCCCTAAAAAAAGCGTCAAACTACCATCGGCCATTTTCAATGACTTTATAGCATATATAGGAGCATATTGAAGCTCCAAAGGAAGGTCTTCTCTCGTGAATTTTTCACCCTCGTTGATAAAAATAGAAGAAGACAGCGTATTTGCCTGAAAAACCTGGGCTTCAGCCAACTGGGCTACACTGAAAAGATCAGACATACTTAATTGTGCATAGTCTCTATAATAGAGAATCTTCTTTTTCAAGTAAGGGAGCTGAGCAACCAACTCATCACGATCTACAACTGGATAATATGAACCATCTATCAGCTCACAAATAATCAAATCCTGCGACCCATTCTGATCAAAATCCGATCGATAAAAACGCACCGAATCGTGAAAGAAAGAATTTTTTCCATGATTACCTGCGATCACATCATCATCCCCATCAAAGTCCACGTCCGCTAATTCCAATGTATTCCACCAGCCAGTAAAACTATTCAGACCATATGCCTCGGACTGATCTAAAAAAATAGATCCACTATTGATCAAGAGTATGGGCGCACCCCAGTCCGTAGATAGCATAACATCAACAAAACCATCCTGATCAAAATCTGACGCAACACCTCCTGTCACCATACCCACTTCTTGCCCCTCTCCTATCCATTGCTTAGATACATCTGTAAAAATCGCCTCTCCATCATTAGCCAAAACATGAATCTTACCAGCTTGACCATAGTAAAAAGGATGATACCTCTCCGCAACCACTAGATCTTGATCCCCGTCCATATCAATGTCCAATACGACTACCGCTCCAGTTGCAAAACTCAGACTGCTCGGCAAAGCATCCGTCTTCTTCATCAGACCTTGATCACTTGCCAAGTATATTCTATCTCTCAGCGCGCCGGAACTCTTAGAGAAAGCTCTCCCTCCACTAGCACTATATATATCCAACCTGCCATCTCCGTTGAAGTCGGCTTTAATCAATATAACATCTTCAGATAGTGCATCTTCGACAAACAACGACGAAGGACCTGAAATCACCTCATCGCCAGAAATGATTCCTTGCTGCATCATCTGATCTTTACTGCCTCCGAGTAAAAAATCCAGTTGACCATCATCATCAAAATCTGCTACTGTAATACCCGGACCTTCATTATGCACCATATGCGGTAATAAACGATCACGATTAAAGTCAACAAACTTATTCTCAGTGTGCTTTAAGCCACGAGTGACACCGAATTCGACCAGATAATCTTTCCCTGCTTGGACCTTTTTTCTGGTCTCACGGCTCTCTTTTTGCTCTAGTACATGCACTGTATTTGTATTCAGGTTATCATAACGGCTGGACCTTCCATCAGGCCATCCAACAATAAGTGAGTCTACTAGTTCGGCACTTCCTACTCCCACGTGCAGCTTCGGGTCTACAGAGCTCTGAAAACCTCGCGAAGGGTAATTTTCAACCATGTAGGAGCTATCTCCGACAAACACAGTTACTTTTGTCCCAATTGCTTTTGTATTCATTGATTCCCCAATCAACTCTAACTGTAGGCTGCGATGCTCTGCGGTATCTACACTATTCCTAAAAACTGACGCAACGGCATTTACATTGTTTACGACCAGATCAAGATCGCCATCGTTGTCAAGGTCACCATACGCACTTCCGTTACTATAAGTATTCATTCCCAAGCCTGACGAGGAAGAAATATCATCAAACTGAAAGTTTCCAAGGTTCAGGTATGCCTTATTAGCTGCCAATGTAGATGGCATCATGTCAAGCAACTCTGTTATCACCTGTCCCTTTTCGCGCAAAATTCTAGCGATCTCTTGCTCATTTGCCATGTAGGTCAGATAATCTCTATCGAGCAAATCCTTATAGATCCCATTGGACACAAATAGATCCTTCAACCCATCATTATCAAAATCAAACATCAGAGACCCCCAACTCCACTCTGTCGCTGCTACACCAGACATTCTCCCTACTTCCTGAAACATCCCGCCCTCTGTATTCTTGTGCAGGGCATTGCGAGGAAATTGATGGAAGTATCCGCTCT
This sequence comes from Cyclobacteriaceae bacterium, assembly GCA_047627515.1. Taxonomy (GTDB): domain Bacteria; phylum Bacteroidota; class Bacteroidia; order Cytophagales; family Cyclobacteriaceae; genus JAYPLE01. Next base: position 5,960 of record JBLHTU010000089.1, read on the forward strand.
CAACAGCAACCTGCTGCTTATCCCAGGACTCAAAAACAGTCTTTGTTCGCCTTCTGGCTACATTACCCGGTAACATCTCCGTTACAAAAATATCTGGCAACAAATCATTGTCAAGATCTGCGGCATCCGCACCCATTGAGCCCATTGAGATGCTCTTGAAATGATCCTGTAGTACCTCATTAAAATGCTTTCCTTCCTCATTGAGGTACAGGTAATCACGCTCAAAAAAATCATTGGAAATAAAGATGTCTGTCCAGCCATCATGGTTAAAATCACTCAGCGTAATGCCGAGTCCAAAACCTATGTCACTCGTGTATATGCCTTTAGAAATGGTGCTATCACGGAAATACCCGTCTACATTCTCAAAAAACTTATTGCCTCCGCCCAAAGCATCAGGTAACATCCTCTGATCTTTTACCAAATCGTATCCTCCTACAGACTTGATGGAATTTGTCAATAGATAGCAGTCTAAGTCACCATCCCTGTCATAATCAAAAAAAGCTGCCTGTGTACTCAAACCCACCACATCCAATCCATAAGATTTTGAGGCCTCGGTAAATGTCAGATCGCCATTGTTGATAAATAGCTCATTGTTTCGATTGTTCCCTTCAGGCCTGCCTGATTTGCACACATACAAATCCAGTAGTCCATCTCCGTTGATGTCTACAAAAGTGGCTCCACTTGACCACACATTCGGACAACTCACCTGCGCTGAAACGGTGATATCTTCAAACCTCCAATCTCCTTTGTTGAGGTACAGCTTATTCTCGACGAGATTCCCTGTAAAGTATATATCCAATAGCCCATCATTATTGATGTCTCCAAGGGCTACTCCGCCACCATTAAAATAACTTTTGTACGTATAAGGGTTGAAGTCCTCAGTGTACGACAAATCATTACTGAAAGTAATTCCAGATGAAGCCGCTTGGTCAGAAAACAAAGGTGTACGGTTCTCGTGACAGCCCGAAGCAACTAAAATGACTAAAAAAATAACTGTGCTAAAAAATCTCATTTTCAGATACAAAAAAGGGTTGTTATGCAGTGCATAACAACCCTTTTGTCAAGTTTAATTATTCTTAGTAACCTGGGTTCTGTATCAAAGCAATATCACCATTCAATGAAGCATTAATCTGCTCCAAAGGAATAGGCATGATATTTTTGAATGCATCGCTATGTGCAGGCTTTTCCCACCAAGCGTTACCCCATGTATCAAATCTAATCATATCAGTACGTCTCAAAGACTCTTGGAACACTTCTCTACCTCTTTCGGCATAGAACTCCTCACCGGTCAATGCTGTATAAGCTGGCATTCCCGCTCTAGTTCTCACTTGATTAACAAGATCAATACCTACGTTCCAATCACCAGCTAATCTTGACTGAGCCTCTGCTTTGACAAGTAGTAGCTCACCATATCTGAAAAGCGTATAATCATTATCCATTTCAGGAAGTTGACCGACCTTAAAAGAATATTTACCCATTCTCGCTCCCGCTTGTCTTGAACCACTTGGCGCTAATTCATTGATGAAAGGCGTATAATTGATCGCCGCTCCATCAGGATCAGCTGGATCAAATGCTACATCGAGAATAGGATTACCATTGATGTCTGACTGAGGGCCTGCTATAAAGTTATTAGCTCTTCTCACATCAGCAGCATCATATGAATTGTAGAACTCTTCTAATGTAGAGTACCCATTCCACGGCTGCTGCTGAAGATCATACGTCAACTGAGAAGGATAATGCAACGTCATCTGAGCGAAGTTCATTCCTGTTCCAGTAGCCTCATCGTAAGGGATCGCATAGATATGCTCTATGTTGTCAACGTTAGACGGAGAGAACACATTAGCATACTCAGGATCAAGATCATAGAGACCTGAATTGATTACCATGTCAGCTGCATCGATCGCATCTTGCCACCTAGGTGTACCTGCGTATACTTCAGCGTTTAGATACAATCTGGCTAGCATAGAATACGCAACAGACTGGTTAAATCTTCCATACACTCTTCCTACCCCTAAATCAGGAATCGCAGCAAGTACTTCAGATTCAATAAATGCGAAAGCCTCAGCTCTAGTTGCTTGTGCTTGGTCAACACCATTGACAGTCGTCAATTTTACGTTACCAAACATATCTATCAACCTTAGAAAGAAGAAGGCTCTAACCGCTCTTAACTGAGCTGTCTGATCAGCACTCAACCCGCCAGCTGCAATCAAGTCATTACACTGCGTAACTCCACCATACAAGTTATTCCAAGCGTTAGTTAAGCCTGGGTTTGTATCTCGGAAATCATGCTTATGCATATTCAACCAAATACCCCCATCAAACCAGTCACCACCCTTTTGGGTGATTACTACTTCATCCGTAGATATTTCAGCCACTGAGAAATAAGATGAGTGACCTGCACTACCATCTCTCAACCTGTTGTAGGCTGCGTTCAAACCATCATTCGGTAAAGACCCATTGACGTTTTCACTTTCACCAAACCCTTGGTTGTTTGGCTCGAATCCCTCTGTGAAATCCGCTTTTAGCTCTTCCTCAAGATCCGTACAGGCAAAGCCTGCGACCATAAGGACAGCTACAATTATGATTCTGTTTATGATTTTCATACTCAGTTAGTTTTTAAAATCCCAAATTAACGCCGAACGTAAACGTTCTTGCGGTGAAATAATTATTTCTTCTGTCGATACCAGGAGTTAGCACATCAGGTGTAAAAGATGCGTTATCTCCGTTTGCTGCAGGTCCGAAATCCTGCAATTGCGGCTCTGGATCAATTCCTGAATACCCTGTAATTACAAATGCATTCTGAACAGTAGCATACAATCTGATCTTGTTGAATGCAGTTGAATTATCAACATTGAAAGTATAACCTAGGGTCAAGTTATCAAGTTTAACAAAATCTGCTTTTTCCACATACAGTGAACTGTACTGTGCAACCACAAGACCGTCTTCAGCCTTATCTGTGACCACCCTGTTGTAAGAGTTGATTGCTCCTGGATCAATTGGCTCATAGAACGCTCTGAATGTATTCACCAAACTGTGACCAAATGCACCTCTAAAGAAAGCATTTACATCCCAGTTTTTGAAAGTAATCATGTTTGTCCAACCTACTTCTAAATCAGGAAGACCATTACCTAGTACCTCAAAGTCAGCATCATCTGCCAAAGCAGAACCTGGATCAGCATTGACAACACCGTCTCCATTTAAGTCAGCAAAGATCGGCGAACCGTTCTCATCGACTCCTGTGTATCTTGGTCCCCATATCTGTCCGATTTCCTCACCTTGCTGTACAAGTACCATGTTAGTTCCGTTCTGACCTGGAGCGCCTAAGTTACCTCTAACCTCTCTGTCATTGATATACTTATCCAACGTTGTCGTGTAGTTACTCAAGACAACACCTGTATTCCAAGTGAAGTCTGCACCTTGCACGGCATCATAGTTTAAAGCCAACTCAATTCCGTTGGTATTCAAACTTCCAACATTTTGAAACTGCTGTCCTGATACAAACTGATCCGTAGGAACAGCTACCTGCAGGATGAAATCTGAGATATCACGTGTATATAAATCAAGAGCACCTGTCAATCGACCACCCATTAGACCAAAGTCGATACCGAAGTTGATCTCAGCTTTTTCTTCCCATTTCAAGTCAGGATTGCCATCTCTTGCAAGACCGACAGTTCCTCCACCATCAAAGCTATAAGTATAAAGATCCTGTGCCTGACCAGAAGCGCTCGGAAGCGAACCCGTCACACCATAACCAGCTCTCACTTTCAATTGTGAGAAGGCATCGATGCCTAAGTAGTTATTAAGATCAACACCTAAACCAACGGCAGGGAATAGACCCCACTGGTTGTCCGCTCCTAATTTGGTCGACCCTTCTCTTCTAATTGAAGCATTGAAGAAGATAGCATCGTCAAATGTTGCATTAACTCTACCGAAAAAGGCAATAATTTTCTCGTCAGGTGATGCATTTGCATCTATGTTCACATTCGCTTGGTTTCCAAGTACTCTGTCACCCGACAAATCAATTGCGTTAAACCCGATATCATCAGAAGGAAGGTTACCTACCCCTAAGAAAAGACTTTCAAAATTGTTTTGCTGGAAAGAATAACCTGCAGAAACTGAAAGATTAACCTTTCCGAATTTATTAGCATAAGTAGCATATGACTCAAATAATGAGAATTTACTATCATCTATATAACGCTGTGCAAGACCACCTCTGTTCAGACCTCTAAAAAATGAAGTACTAGGGTAGAACTGACCATTGAAGTTGTTCGTATACTGCTGACCGTAGTTTGCAGTAATCGAAATCTCATCCGTGATGCTGTATTCTCCCTGAACGTTGAAGTTCAAGTTCTTTCTTTTACCAACATTCTGATTTTGCTCTAGAATAGCAACTGGGTTGAAGTTATCAAACAAAATTGCTTGGAAGAACTCACCATTGTCAAATCGAACAGGTGCAGTTGGATTGTACAACGTCGCATATCTAAGTGCTTCGTTGAATGAGAAATTACTTTCTCTCTGCGTCATAGACATATTGAAATCAACTTTCAATCTGTCATTTATCGCATAGTGAGTAATACCCGCTCTAGCATTGATTTGGTCAAAGCCAGAATTTTCTAGTACACCATTGATGTCTCTGAAGTTTGTTGATAATCTAAAGGTCGTATTAGCAGCACCTCCAGAAACGGCAATGTTGTGTACATTAGACACACCCACTCTTGTTACTTCATCAAACCAGTCTGTTTCACTACCCAGGTCGTTTCCACCAGCGTTGACGTACTCACCTGCCGTCATGATAGGCTGGAAGTTTTGAACTGTAGCAGCAGAAACGAACGCATTGTACGTTGCATTTACACCAGAACCTCTTTTACCTTTCTTAGTCGTAACCAAGATTACTCCAGAAGATCCCCTAGAACCATAAATCGCCGCTGCAGAACCATCTTTCAATACGTTCACTGACGCGATATCATTCGGGTCTACATTATCAAGTGATGCTCCAATCACACCATCAATTACGATCAATGGCTCAGTGTTGGCACCTACTGTAGAAATACCCCTCAATCTGATTGTAGAACTAGAGTTGGGGTCCCCTCCTCTGTTGTATACACTTAGGCCCGGTACTTTACCTTGAAGAAGTTCAGCAGGGTTGTTAATGTTACCCACGTTAAATTCCTCTTCACTGACAGTTACCACAGCACTTGTGATTTCTTTCTTTTGTTGCGAACCATAACCTATGACCACAACTTCCGCAAGAGACTGTACATCCAATTCTAGCTGTACATCTACTACGCTACGTGCACCCATAGCGATTTCCACTGAGGTATATCCCACAAATGAAATCATCAATGTTGCACCATCTGTTACACTGAGACGGTAATTACCGTCAAAATCAGTGATTGTACCATTTGAGGTACCTTTCTCAACAATGTTTGCTCCTGGGATAGTCTCCCCAGATTCTGCATCCGTTATTGTTCCCGTTACCGTTCTCTCTTGTGCATAGACAAATGTCATGGCCAAGAGTGATAACGTCATTAGTAAAAACTTCTTCATACTACTTTTTTTGGTTTGTTATCCGGTTAATAATTCTAACGATTTGGAGTAAAAAAATCCATTGATTGCTGAGTTTGGCTCAGAACCAATGGGTAGTTTAAAAAGGAATTTATAGAAATACAATCAGATTTTAGAATTATTCTAATGAAATCGTTTGCATTATCCCATATATTCCTAAATTGATAAAGTGCAATATCCTCTGATCAAATCATACCGATTAACATTTTGCGTGATTTTTAGTACTATTTAAATCAAAATGCATAGCAGACAGATATTATTTCGGCAGTTGCACTATTAAAAGTCATGAAACATTGCAAACTTGGCAATACGAATGAAGCACACTATTTTGAATAGTGCGGAAAACAATCATTATCGTAATTATGAGTAGCAAAAAAGGTCCCGTTACCATTAAGGACATTGCCAATGATCTGAGTATTTCCCCCTCTACCGTATCGAGAGCTTTGGCGGATAACCCGCTGGTAAAACTTGAAACAAGAGAAGCGGTCAAAAAACTGGCCAAGCAGTTAAATTATCAGCCTAATTTTACAGCGCTCAGCTTAAGAAGCAATAAGACAAGAACTATTGGAATAATTATACCACAGCTTGTACACGAATTTTTCTCACTTGTGATTAGAGGCATCGAAGACTGCGGGTATGCCAACGGCTACAATGTCTTGATCTGCTCTACACATGACAACTATGAAAGAGAAGTAATGAACGCAAATGCATTGTTGACGGGACGAGTAGATGGTCTTCTAGCTTGTATCTCCCGTACGACAGAAAAGTACGATCACTTGACGCAATTTGAAGAACGAGACATTCCACTTGTCCTTTTTGATTGTATCTGTGACGAGATCAATACCTATAAGGTAGTGATCGATGACTTCACTGCTGGATATACTGCGACCAAGCATTTAGTTGACATTGGATGTAAACGTATTGCCTACGTCGGGGGGCCTAGCAATCAGCAGACTAACAAAAATCGTTTTTTAGGTTATCAAAAAGCACTGAAAGAAGCGGGAATTGAACTAGATGATCAGTTGCATATCCATTGCAAGTCCGGTGACTTTGAAGCGGGAAAAGAAACGAGCAAAGCACTGATTGACAGAGAAAACATTGACGGCATCTTTGCTGGCACTGATATGCTGGCGATCGGGGCCATGAAAAACATCAAAGGCAAAGGGCTTCAAATTCCAAACGATGTGGCCGTAGTCGGATTCAGTAACTGGTCGATTTCAGAAATATATGAGCCTTCCCTCTCAACCATTGACCAGCCTGGCTATGAAATGGGTTATAAGGCAGCGAAATTGCTAATCAACAAAATCAAAGAAGGTCCAAGAAATGATTTTTCACAAGACTACGAAACAGTTATGCTGAAAACGGACCTAATTATAAGAGAAAGTAGTACTAAGCGTTCCTAGAATGACCTAGCGGGTCGATAGATTACCTCTATATCCCCGTAGTGATATACAATCTTACTTTTATTCTCAAAAACAATGGAGCGTTCCGGGTGGGAGATCCCCTGTAGCGTAAGAATTTTCTGAGTAGTATCAATTCGAAAATGTGATTCCATCAGTTTGCCCGACTCATAGATGTCCAACTCATAATAGATACTATTTTCGGAATCGTGCCCGATAAAACCAGCCTTGACCCTTTTTCGATCCTGATATTCTTCAAATGATATGACATAGTCGCTGTGGGGACTCGTAAAACGTTTAACATCCTTCGACGAAAAATCACCCGTCAAAGCACTTAAAATATTCACCCTATTCACCTGATCATCGTCACTTCGATAAATACTTGTTGCCTCTAAGATCAATTCTTTAAATGCGGTTTTCAATGAGTCTGCAATTGCATTGGAGCTATCCGATAAATACGCTGGGATCACGAAATGAATGTATGACTGAGGCGTAGCACTAGACGTGTTTATAAACTTTCTCACTAAGTCCTTATGCTTGACCGTCTCTATTCTCAGCAGCTTACCTTCTACAAGATATCCTGAGTTTTCATCAATATCCTCTACAGTGATTAGATACGGGTTCAAGTCCTCCAAACGGAAGGCTCTCTCTGTATGCTTCCGCCCTAAGATCTTAGCTGGATTCTTAGCTGATACCGTCTTAAATCTGAACTCATTACTTTCCTCATCAAACCTTAGCGTATTGACCCACCAAACTCCTTGGTCCGGATTCGTGTAATTGAAGGTCAACTTTCTTTTTAAGTAATCTACTTTAGTATCACTAGGAGATTGAGCCATCCCCTCAATGATGATGAAGGAAAGTGCAAAAAGAAGAATGATTGATTTACGCATGAGTTACAGTTTGTTAATCTACGGTCTGGATAGACTTTTCAGTCTTCGATAAAGGCAGTACTAGGGTAAAGATAGATCCAATTCCTTTCTCACTTTCAATCTCAATAGTTCCTCCTAGAGATTGGGAATACCTGTAACAAAGATCAAACCCAAAACCTGTGCCCATCTCATGCTTGGTACCCGCAGTGGACCTTTTTGTTCCACTTAGCAGGGCTTTTATCTCCTCTGTATCTAAACCAATTCCTGTATCCTTCAAGCTGATTCTTAGATACTCGCCCATCGGTTCATAATCTATGTAGATCTTACCCCCTTCTGGAGTGAATTTGATTGCGTTGTTGAGCAAGTTGCGAATGATTACTCGTATTTTCTGAAAATCTGCATATACACTAACATCACCGGCACCAGAATCATGAAGAATACTGATGTGCTTACTTCTAGCGCTCCCCTCCA
>JBLHTU010000090.1:0-14198 GCA_047627515.1 Cyclobacteriaceae bacterium
CCGTTCATGACGCCGTCCGTCCTGCTATTCATCCACAGATTATTCACGAGGCATTTGCTAGTGCTGAAAATAACAAAGCAGCTATTGTTTGCGTCGCACTCAAAGATAGCATTCGCAAGATTCAGGGGCAGGAAACTGTAGCCCAAGACCGCGCAGATTTTTTATTGGTGCAAACTCCTCAGATTTTTGATACGAAAGTATTGAAGAAGGCTTATTTGCAAGAAGACTCCGTACAATTTACAGATGATGCATCTGTGGTCGAAGCAATAGGGATTAAGATTGCTATTGTGGAGGGATCCTATCAAAATATTAAGATCACTACGGATGAAGATCTACCTGTGGTATCTAACTATTTCAAGCATTAAGAAATTCTACAGAATATCCGAGCGGTATCTACGGTAGTTTGACTCTTCGCTTTTTGAGGACACAGACAAACATGTGGTCTACAGGTAGACAGGAATTGACTCTAGATAAGATTCAACAATGAACATTAAGTTGACTCAAACCTTCTGACTGATAGGAAGAATGGCTTGAGTTGAAAAATATGCTCGACGATTTATCTAATATTCGTCTTCGTTGAAGAAAAAATCCTCCTTGGTCGGGTAGTCAGGCCAAATCTCGTCTATGTTTTCATAGGGTTGACCGTCATCCTCCAATTCCTGAAGGTTTTCAACGACTTCCAAAGGAGCTCCTGATCTGATGGAAAAATCTATCAACTCATCCTTGCTGGCAGGCCAAGGAGCGTCTTCGAGATATGAAGCAAGTTCTAATGTCCAATACATAATTTATACTAATCTTAAATGGGCCTCTGAATAATCGTGCAAAAATAGAATTAAAAATGACAAATCAAACTTCTTGCATTTAAGAGCCATTAACCACGTTTTTACGCAATGGTTTACACTATTTGAAACAGGATACGTTTATCCTAGCGGATAAGTTCAGCAAGTAAAAGTTCCTTGGTAGATATTTTCTGTTTTTGAAAGTTGAGCTTTTGCTGCATCATGCGGATCATCTTTGGATCTGAACTCCTAAACTTTGAATGATTATCCTCCATTTGGATGAGCTCGTGTCGATCTCGGTCCAGTAACTCTCTCAGAAGACCTGCTTTAGCTTTTTTCTTTTCTAGTGCATTGAGTTGAGCGAAGTTCCGATGGCGTTTTTGTACCAGATTGACTAAGAAATTATTTTCAATGATTTTGTTTACTTGGGCAAAAGATTCAGACCTTAACTCACGTCCGTTGTCGTCCGTTGGCCTAATCTGTTTTAACTGTTTTTGGATTCGTTTTGCGTCCTCGCTTGTGATCTCGTCAGAAAGAAGTTTCTTTTTGATGTCTTCTAGTGTCGCTACTGGATTGCTAATCTCCCGTCGCGGTGGTCGCAGCAAATTATTGAAACGCTTATGAAGTGGTTGATACATCGTCGCGGGTACTGAACCATTATTTTTCCACCGCTCCTTTAGTTGATTGATCAATTCAATCTTCTTCGACCCATGCAAAGTTGTGATTTCTTTAGCATCTTCTATGATGCTGAGGTATTCCTTCTCGTGATGCTCAGATAGCCGGGATCTATCCTCAAAGAATGCCTTTCTTCGTTCAAAAAAATCTTGAATCTTTTGTTGAAATTGATTTTCTAGTTCTTCTTTCTTTTCTTCAGAGGGGACTCCTGTTTTCAGCCATCTCAGACGGATATCTTTGATTTTATCCGTGGCCTCGTTCCATGAGACTAGTTCAGCAGCTTCAGCCAGTTCTGTAATAAGAGCTTCTTTGATCACGGTATTTTTTTCTCGATTGGTTGAGATGATCTCTGCGAGTCTTTTAATTTCGACTTCTAGTAACTCGTCTAGTTGTTTATAGTCTCCTAAACCATCATGACTCGGTAAGCTTTCTTTAATATGTACAAGCTGCATGTAGAAACTCCCCTGATTGTCGGTGCTAGCAATTCTAGCTTTGAGTTGCTCCACTTTGTCGGTGAGTTCACTGAATTTATCCTCAAAGTACTTGATCGAAGCAATAGGGTTTGCCTCTTTTACTTTTCCGATTATTTTTTCCGGTTGACTTCCCCATGGCAACAGCACGATGCTCTCCTTATCTATTCTGCCAAAATCTACTTCATCTACGCCCAAAACTGAGTTTCATTTTAATTCAAAAACTAAAATCGTGTATATTCGACGGATTCACAAATAAATCCAATGGCAGACGAAAAGATCATATTTTCAATGGCGGGAGTCAATAAGATTTACCCTCCCCAAAAACAGGTACTAAAAAGCATCTATCTCTCATTTTTTTATGGAGCTAAGATTGGTGTGCTCGGTCTCAACGGATCGGGTAAGAGTTCATTGTTAAGGATAATAGCTGGTATCGATCAGGAGTATCAAGGAGAAGTTGTTTTCTCACCTGGGTATTCAGTCGGTTACCTAGAACAAGAACCTAAGTTGGATCCAGCAAAGACTGTGATCGAGGAGGTTCGTGAGGGAGTGAAGGAAATCAATGATTTGTTGGCTGAGTATGAAGAGATCAACGCCAAATTTGGAGATCCTGAGATCCTTGATAACCCAGATAAGATGAATGCTTTGATAGATAAGCAGGGGGTTGTTCAGGAGAAACTTGACCAGGTGGGAGCTTGGGAGGTAGATAGTAAGCTAGAGCGAGCTATGGATGCGCTCAGGACGCCTCCGGAGAATGCAGTGATTGGCACCCTTTCAGGTGGGGAGAAGCGTCGTGTTGCGTTGTGTAAGCTCCTTTTGGAACAACCAGATGTGTTATTACTAGATGAGCCTACAAACCACCTTGATGCAGAGTCAGTACACTGGCTAGAGCAACACCTGAAGCAGTACAAAGGGACAGTTATTGCTGTGACTCATGATCGTTATTTTCTTGATAATGTTGCTGGCTGGATTTTAGAGTTGGATCGAGGTGAGGGGATTCCTTGGAAGGGTAATTATTCTAGTTGGTTAGACCAAAAACAAAAAAGATTGTCACAAGAAGAAAAGAGTGCCTCCAAAAGACAAAAAACTCTTGAAAGAGAGCTGGAATGGGTGAGAATGACACCTAAAGGAAGGCAAGCCAAAGCAAAAGCCAGGCTTAATGCATACGAGAAATTGCTGGGAGAGGATGCGCAGCAGCAAGAAGATCAACTAGAACTTTATATACCTGCTGGACCGCGATTAGGCGCTAAAGTGATAGAGGCGACAAATGTATCAAAGGCCTTTGGTGATAAATTGCTTATGGATGACTTGACGTTTAGTTTACCGCAAGGAGGTATCGTCGGTGTGATCGGCCCCAATGGAGCGGGTAAGTCTACTTTGTTTAAAATGATCATGGGGCGAGAGACCGCAGATCAAGGTCATTTTGAAGTGGGGAGCACTGTAAAAATGGCATATGTTGATCAGGAACATGATCAGCTTCAGCCGGATGTGTCAGTATTTGAGGCCATTAGCGAGGGTAATGAAACAATCCAATTGGGCGGGAAAGAGATGAACGCTCGCGCGTATGTGAGTCGATTTAACTTCAGTGGTACGGATCAGTCTAAAAAGATAAAGGACCTTTCAGGAGGAGAGAGAAACCGAGTGCACTTAGCCATGACGCTCAAGCAGGGAGCTAACCTTATTTTACTTGATGAGCCGACGAACGACTTGGATATTAATACGCTTCGTGCCCTGGAAGAAGCTTTGGATCACTTTGGAGGCTGCGCTGTAGTGATTAGTCACGATAGATGGTTTCTTGATCGAATAGCAACACATATTCTTGCTTTTGAGGGCGACTCACAAGCTTACTGGTTTGAGGGTAATTTTACAGATTATGAAGAGAACCGTAAGAAAAGACTAGGTGACAATGAGCCGCATCGAATCAAGTACAAAAAGCTGATGAAGTAAGTCTTATCGCTTAGTGTTTCGCTTATGCTCGATCCATTGATAGATCGATCCCAGAAAAGGAAGTGCTCTAGCGAAAGTCCAGAACAAGGTAAAAACGACGGAAGGGCTGACGGTTCTTGCGTCTGATTCTATGCCACGCACTATTTGCTTAGCGACTGTAAGGGGTGCTTGACTAGGCCAGGGTAAATGCGCTCCTGTTTGGAAAAATTGTGTCCGAGTTGCAATGGGATAAACGGTCATTAAGGTCGATGATTCTCCACTTTCCCATCTGACCGATTTACTAAACGCATGTAAAGCAGCTTTCGTGGCGCTATATAAAGCGTAAGAAGGTAAGGGAAGATATGCCATAGCAGAAGCAACTTGGACAAGTTTTGCTTTACCACCAAAGCGTGAGTGAATCTCTTTATAGGTTCTGATTGGACTTAAAGTATTTGTTTGGAAAATACGATTTATAGCAGCTTCATTTTGTTTCTCGTCAGTTAAGAAGTCTCCAAAGTATGCAAACCCAGCATTTGCTACGAAGCAGTCCACTCTAGGCCAGTGCGTAGCAGCGAAGTCGAGGATGTTTTGGACAAAGTCCAGGTCTGATACGTCACCTTGATATCCAATGACTCCTGTCGGTACAGTGTCTAATTTAAGGTCTACTCCAATGACTTTAGCATTGTTCGCTATCAGAATTTCGCAAACCGACTGCCCAATTCCAGAACCGGCACCAGTGACGATAAAATAGTTTTCGTTAAGTTTCAAGCTAAGTTATTTTTGCTAATGGGAATTTCATTTTGAACGGCGCAGCGTACATACCAATGAGGGCTTTCTTTCCGTTTAAGGTTTTGAATCCTTCCATTGAAGATTCGAAATTATCTAATGTCGCCCATTTCATTTGGCCGCTGGCAGTAGGCTTCAGCTGGAAGATTTTTTCATCCATTTGCTGGATCAATTGATAGGGCAATAACTTCGAGGCTACTGGGATTGAAAATCCTTTTTTCGAAAAATCAGCGGTCAGAATTTCACCCTTTTTGGACTTTACCCTCCAGTGATGCTGATTGCCCTTGGCCGATTCTATGAAATCACTAGTCACTTTTGGGATACCCCAGTGGGCCCTGCCATTCATTGTACTTTCATCAGTGGATACATGTATATGACTAATCTGATAACCTCTCTTGTTTCCTACGTGATATCTACCAGGAATAAGTAGTAACTCTTTGTATGGTCCGACAGGGCTACTTTGATAATCGACAAACATGAGAAAGTGCAGGCCTGAAGGAGGCTGCCCTCGAACTGAAAGTGCTGATTGCGATGATTTATCAGATTTGAAGGCAAATATCCACCCTTGTCCTTGTAATTGCCACGGTGGACTAACTAGTACTGGATTCGATGAGAACATGTAAATTATTTATTGATAAGGACTTGATGTCGAGAGAACATAATTAGGAAAAAACCAGCAAATGAGGTAGATTATTAGGCTGATTAAAAATAAAAATATGGTAAAAAGTTATAAAGGTGTTCAAATACCGAAAGAAAGTAAAGCTAAAAAGCAAGCAATCACAGTTGGGGAATACATGAGTACAAGGCTAATCACCTTCCACCCGGACCAATCTATGGATGAGGTAATTGAGAACTTATTAAAAAACAAGATATCTGGAGCTCCTGTGATGGATGAGAATGAAACTTTGGTAGGAGTGATATCTGAAGGTGACTGTATGAAAGAAGTAGTAAAAGGCAAGTATAACAACATGCCGACTTTGTCAGGAAAGGTGTCAGATCATATGTCTACCAATGTGATCAGCATTGCAGAGGATACCAATATTTTTGATGCTGCTAATATGTTTCTAGAAAAGCGAATTCGTAGATTTCCAGTGGTTCGAATGGGTAAACTAGTTGGGCAGATATCACAAAAAGATATTATGAGAGCTGTTCACAGACTTGCAACCCAAACTTGGTAATAGACTGCAATAAAATTAATAGCAGATTATATAGGTTTGAGTGTGAAAAAAATCAACCATTACCTGCCTTACTGTTTGCTATGTATCGGATGTATTATCAGCTTAACACAATGCAAATCAAAGAAAGTGGAGCGAGTGCTTGAGACATCATCTACTTCTTTATTGATAGGGACCTACACGCGTTCGGAAGGACATGTAGATGGCAAAGCAGTTGGGATTACGCTTTGGGACACTTCGGGCTTTCAGAGCACTGTGGCCCCTGTTGTCAATCCCTCTTTTATTGCATTGGACAAAAGCCAATCATATCTATATGCAGTAAGTGAGACAGGCCCTGCTGATGGGCCTTCTGGTGTGTTGTATAGCTACGCATTAAAAAATGGGTCTTTGTTGGTTATCGATTCGATCGCTACGAATGGTTTTGCTCCTTGTCATGTATCCGTAGATAAAACTGGTGGCTGGGTATTTGTCGCTAACTATATGGGTGGAGCGATTTCCATCTTCCGCAGTAATGATGGCCAGTTAGAACAACATCAGATTATCAGTTTTCAGGGTTCCGGTACCCATCCACGACAAGAGGCACCGCATATGCATATGGTCAAGCTATCACCTAACGAAGCATTCTTGTATGCAGTAGACCTTGGCAGTAACATGATCTGGAATTTTACCTGGGATAAGGAAAGTAACACGTTTTCTCCAAATCCCGCACAGGTTTCTGTGGCACTTACTGATGGTGCAGGACCAAGGCACATGGATTTTCATCCAAACGGGCAGTTTGTTTTTGTGCTAAATGAGCTTAATAGTACTGTCACAGTTTTAAGTCACGATGATCAGACGGGAGTTCTCACTAGCCAGCAAGAAATCACTACTATTCCAGCCGACTGGGACGGAAAGGTTAACCAACCTGCCGACATTCATGTTCATCCCTCAGGGCAATTCCTATATGTGTCCAATCGGGGCCATAATAGTCTTGCGATCTATCGAATTGAAGACGGTAGTCAACTTGTGTTAATAGGACACCAAGCAACTCTTGGGGATTACCCTCGTAATTTTAAAATTGATCCTAATGGAGAAAAATTATGGGTGGCAAATCAGAATACTGACAACCTGGTGCGATTTGCTATTAATACTACTTCAGGACAGCTCTCAAAAGAGGAGAATTTTAAGCAAGTTATGACACCTGTTTGCATAGAGCTGTTAAAATGAAATAGTCCACCAATGAATGGGCGGACTAAGTAAGAAAGCGAAAATCAGATTTTTAGTTTTTTATTGACCAGTAATTTATTTGATCGTCGTCAATCACGTTTTATCGTGCTCAGCCCATCCGTTTTACTGTTGACGCTGCCATCCCCTCTATATCGAATCTGGCTTACGCCTGATGAGTTCAGGTCTAGGTAGTCCGAAGCAGTCACATTTGCTTTTGATGCGCCGTTCGCCTCTACATCAACCCTTTCGGTATTGTAGTAATAAGCATACAAGCGACTAGCGCCATCAAGCCTTGCTTGCATGTCCTTACCGGTACCCTCTAACCTGATCGAACTGGCACCGGATAAGTTTATGTCAAGAGTCTTAGGCGCCATACTTGCGACGAGCTCTGATGCGCCATCTAAGCTTATTTCCAAAGCATCAGATTGTAAACCCTGAATCGTACCTGTACAACCGCCGGAGATATCTATTTCACGAATCGACGGTGCTGTAATCAAGAGATGGACATCACGTCTTTGCTTAGACTCATCCCAAATGTCCCAGTTGTCTTTGTACCGAACAATCAATTGCTCACCATTTTTGTACAGCTTGACATCTTCGCTATTGGGTCCTTTGAGTGCAACTTTATATTGGTCCCCTTCAATGATCCGCACATCCAATAGTGAACTTATCTTTAGTGAGTTAAAGTCCTCGAAATCTTTCACCAACTCCATCCCTGGAATTTCTTCCCAATCAGTAGGTGCTACAGAGCGTCGCTTTTCTTCATCACCATCAAGTAAAGAGCTTTGGCGATCTTCACAGGTAATACATTGTATTCCTGAGCGATCAAACTGCCAATCATTGCCATCCATGTCGTATGAGCGATAACCATTGAGATGTAGCGTGTTTCTTAGTACTTCATCAAGGTCCTGTTCCATTCTAAATGTCTGACCAAATGGTATATAGAAGATGACATCTGCTTTTTGGAATTTGAATTCTTGTTGGTCAAACTGTATCTCTTCATCAAAATAGATGTCGCCATTCTTTTTGATTACGCCATAATTCAGTTTTTCAGCAATTGAGCGAGCATCTTGCTTATCGCGCCCTCTGGCAGATGCTCTGACGACCAATTTGTATGTTGAATCCGCATGTCCTCTAAGTTTCAAGTCGACGCCATCATAATCCTCATATGTCGTGGCAGGGTTGAGTCTCAGTGTTACAATTTCTGCCTCAGCGGCTATTCCTACGATGCTTTCTGTTCGTACGTCTTCTTCTGTTCGATAGTCACGCACAAGATCAGGTATCATAATAGATGCTGTAATCAAAGAGAAGAGCCAGATGCCAAACAGTGACCATCCGAGATACGCATTACCTACCGGTCTGCGTACAATGATGATGGCACCTAGTAATGTCAATGCTAATGCCGGTATAAATAGAACCAAAGTGAAAGCGGTTGCACTAACCACACCAAAACTTGATAGTAATAGGTCAATTGGGAAGCCATCCAGATACATGTATTCTGACCACCCATCGGAGAGACCAATGATGACTATCCAGACAAAAAAGAAGGATACCATCATACTGACTCCTACTGTACTTACCAGTAACCCAAAGAAGAGGCGAATTGCTTCGACGAAAAATCGCAGAAAGGGCCCCATTACTTTACCTAAACCAATAATAAGCAAGGAGATTAATCTGAAGGGGAAGAGTAATATTTTTACGAATATGTTTTCTTCTCCCTCCTTGACATTGAGACTCTTTTTTACATTTGATTCTATATTAGAGAGGGTCACGCGCTCTCCCTGCATTTGCATTTTCTCTGTGATTGTTTTGGCTTCAGGCGTGATGATCCACAATATGACATAGAGAATCAGACCTGCTCCGCCAAGAAAGATCGATAGAACAAATAATAATCTAAAGACTGTTGGATCTGCTGCAAAGTAGGAGGCAAGGCCACTACTCACTCCACCAAGTACACGATTGTCAGAATTACGGTAAAGTTTTTTGTAGCTTTTGTCTTCCTCAATATCATCTCGAGATGGCAATACAATCCAAAGAACTAAGTAGATGAGGAACATTGTTCCTGATACAGGAGCAAGTAATAGGTTAAAAAACAAGGCTAGCATTATTAATCTAACCCAGATCGGGTCGATCTTAAAGTAATAAGCAATTCCTGACGCTACGCCTCCAAATACGCGTTGCTTCATATTTCTGAATAGACGCTTTGGCTCTTGGGCTTTTTCTTCTTTCTCAGCCTCAACCTCAGCCTCAGCCTCAGGTTCTGGATCCTCTTTAGGCGCCGCGGAAACATTCACTTCTTCCGGATCTACTTCGATTTGTGCTTCGAAGTCGGCAACCGTACCCATCGTTTGGACCAGTTCATCAATATCTTCCATGATAATGACTTGCTTGGCGTCGTTGAGCTTGGTCAAGAAGATTTCAGCGATTCTGCTTTCGATGTCTTCAATGATTTCTTTACTATCCTCAAACGTTTTGAAATACTTGTTGATGGACGATAGATAGATATTTAGACGATCATAACTATCTTCTTCAATATGAAAGATTATTCCACCGATGTTTATGCTTATGTTCTTTTTCATGATTGTGCGTCCGTGGTTTTGTTCAAAGCGATTATTTCTTGGGTAGATGCGACGAGCTCAACCCAAGTTGCGGATAAGGTGACCAGAAAACTAATTCCCTGGTCAGTAATAGTATAGTATTTTCGCGGAGGCCCTGCACTGGATTCTACCCATTTGTAATCTACAAGCCCAGCTTTTCTGAGCCGAGTCAGTAAGGGGTATAAGGTGCCCTCCACAACCATGATCTTAGCGGAAGTCAATTCCACTAATAGGTCTGAGGCATACACTTCTCCTCTGGAAATAATCTGTAGTATGCAATATTCGAGTATCCCCTTTCTCATCTGCACTTGTGTGTTTTCAATATTCATAGTCTCCGGGGTTTCCTAAAGTAAATTATATTGGTTGTGTATACGGAAAGGTACTATGCATGGCCAAGTACTAAGTAAAAAATGTTACTGGAAGCCCTATTTAGTTTAAATAATTCAATAAAATATTTAAAAAATTATATATTTAACTTCTATTTTTGGGTTTTAGACTAAGTCCTTTGAAACAATTTTTGACTTATCCGGGGGTTAATAATTGATGAAATCGCCTGTAACTTGCCATGAGTAAAGCTAGCCAATGACTCGTATCCTTTTGTCTTTCATTTTTGTCGGAAGTTTCTGCTTGTCGAGTGTGCGTGCCCAGGACAATACACCTAAGTATAGCAATGAGTTTCTGACCTTGGGCGTAGGTGCCAGAGGTCTGGCCATGGGCAATGCTCAGACAGCGATCAGTATGGATGCGGCTGCTGGATATTGGAATCCAGCGGGATTACTCCGGATGAAAGGTGAGCAGCAGCTTATGCTTATGCACAATGCGTACTTTGGTGGCATAGCAAATTATGATTTTGGTTCATTTGGCTACCGAATGAGTGATAGTAGTGCAATAGCCGTATCGTTGATACGGTTCTCAGTGGATGACATTCCAGATACTCGTTTCTTATTTGATGCCAATGGGGCAATCAACTACAACAACATACAATTTTTTTCAGCTTCTGACTACGCTGCCTACTTCAGTTATGCACGTCGGTTGAGATTTTTAAATGGTGTAGATTTTGGAGCGAGCATGAAAGTGATTCATCGACTTGTTGGGTCATTCTCAAAAGCGTGGGGGTTTGGTTTAGATGTTGGTTTTCAGAAACAGGTGGGTAGCTGGCAATTTGGTTTATCTGGCCGCGATGTGTTTGGGACTTTCAATACGTGGTCCCATAGTCCGGAGGAATTTAGAGCTGTGTACCAGGCAACTGGCAACGATGTGCCCATCAATACGACGGAGATCACTTTGCCAAGATGGATTGTCGGCGCTGCATTTGGCCAAGCTCTAGGTGAATCATTTAATTTTCTGTTGACCGCTGATTTGCAGGCGACATTTGACGGACAGAGAAATACTCTGGTTGCCTCACGGTTACTCTCTCTTGATCCAATGGGAGGATTGGAGGCTGGTTTTAGGGAAATAATTTTTCTGAGATACGGATTGGGACAATTTCAGCGGATCGAAAACATTGACGGCGGTAATCCGCTCTATGTGCAGATGAGCGGTGGTTTAGGCATTAAGCTGCGAGAGTTGACAATAGATTATACTTTGACGGATGTTGGGGACATAGCTCAAGGTACTTTTTCACATGTATTCACTTTGACGGTAGATTTTGATGGGAAAGAGGCTAAGTAGTTTAACGTTTATTTTATTTTTCATCTGGTGCAACGCCAATGCGCAGTCTACTTCTGATTGGATCGATTATGAGCAATCATATATCAAGCTAAAAATAGCAGAGAGTGGGTGGTATCAAGTCACTGGTTCTGAGTTACAAGCAGCAGGATTTCCTGTCGCAACAACTCCAGCATCTCAAATTCAACTTTTCAGAAAAGGTGAGGAGGTAGCCATTAAAACCATCGTATCGGCAGGTGCTGCTACACTGGACTACTTTGAGTTTTGGGGTGAAAAAAGTGATGGAAGAGGAGATGCCGACTTATATAGAGCAGATACGCAACCACATAAATACTACAGTATTTTCAGTGATACAGCCACATACTTTCTGACATGGTCAGTAAATACTACTACGAAGCGAATTAGTATTAACACACAAAATAGCAATACAGGCTTGGCGGCCACTACATTTCATACCCCAGAAGTATTGATTATACAGTCCAGTAGGTATGCAACCGGAAGACGACTGGGACAAAGTGGAGATTTCCAGCTTAGTAGCTACGATGTGGGTGAAGGCTGGACTGGTGCTCGTGTTGGTAAAAATGCATTTGAAGATTTTTCAGTGCAATTAGGACAGGCTGATTTGAGTGCAGGTGACCCAATCATAGAAGTGGTAGCCATTGCCGAAAACAGTCTAGAGCATGTTGTTAGTGTTCAGGCAGGGCCAGATATAAGTCAGTTGACGGAGGTCGGGAAGATAAATTTTGATGGGTACGGTTCTTTTTTGTTTCAGCAGACTTTAAACTGGTCCCAGGTTAGCGGTGATGGTTCGATGGCTATCAGACTCCTTGTAGAAGGTATACCTGGTGCAGCGGATTTTGTCTCTTTTGCCGCTATTAGCGTTAGGTTTCCTCAGGCGTTAACATTTGATGTAGGAGACAATCGACTATTGAGAATTAAGCCGTCCGCAACAGATCGAACCTATCTACAAATTACAAGTCCAGATCCAGCGTCTTTCAGCTATTATGATGTGACAGATCCATCAAATGTGATCTTTCTTCCTCAAAATATCGTCGGGATAAGGGCGGATTTGATTGTTCCGAATACACTAATTTCCAGAGAAATTGCCGTGGTCAGTAGTTTTAAAACAGTTCCTAGTATTGAGCTATATCAGTTTAATGCCATTGATATCAATAGTAGTAATTACTTGATTATTACGCACCCTTTGCTGCGTGCTGGAGATCAGGGCTTAGACCCAATTACAGACTATGAGGCCTATCGATCCTCTGCTCAGGGCGGAAGTCATGATGTGGTTGTCGCTCATATTCAAGACATATACGACCAGTACAATTATGGAGATCCTTCTGTATTGGCGATTCGTAGGTTGATAGAGCAGGGATACAGTCAGCGTTTGCAAAATGTCCTTATCATAGCAAAGGGAAGGACGGTAAATCAAAATTTGTATCGTCAGACGTATAGCGTGGTGGATGAGCTCAGTACATCTCCGATATTCATTCCTACGTTTGGAATACCAGGAGGTGACTTTATGTATTCCATCGGATTAGATGACAGCCGACCTTTAGTTCCTGCCATACCAATCGGGAGGCTTAATATGTGGCAGCCGGAGCAAGTGAGTGCTTATCTTGATAAGCTTATCGAGATGGAACAATTGCCGAATGATGCGCTATGGCGCAAAGATCTGATACATCTAAGTGGAGGACGAACAGCGCAAGAGCTTTCTTCCTTTTCAAATCACATCGAAGATTTTAGTGAAGATGCAGAAGGTAGATATCTAGGGGGTTCGGCTCTCAACCAGAGTAAACAAACTAGTGCCGTCGTAGAGCAATTTGATTTATCAACTGAAATAAATAAGGGGATTGGCTATGTGACCTTGTTTGGGCATTCTAGCAATACAGTTACTGACATAGAAATTGGACGACCGTCCAATACAGCATTTAATTATCAAAATGCGGGAAAGTACCCATTCATCATTGTGAATGGATGTAAGGCGGGAGAGATCTTCGGTAATACTGTTTCCTTTGGCGAAGACTGGATCTCTTTTCCAGACAAAGGAGCGATTGGGTTTGTCGCGCACGCAGATCAAGCTAGCTCGACTAATCTTAAGCGGTTTACTGATCGGCTTTATCAAGCAGGTTTTGCTGATACTGCTTATTTTGAGTCTACTGTTGGCGAGATAATTACTGAAGCAAGCGAAAGGTTTTTTCTTTCAGGGACTTCTGAGATCCAGCAGACTCAAATCCAGCAGACGTTGTATCAAGGAGACCCAGCCTACCTATTTTTCGGGCCCGACCGACCAGATTTTGATATTAGCGAGTTTGGAATTGATGCGCGCAGCCTTACGGGCGGACAGATCCTTGCTCAGCAGGATTCTTTTTCTTTAGCCATCCCCATTGCTAATTATGGAGTCACGACAGATAGACTATTAACGGTTTCTATCACTCGAAACTTCCCTGACGGGTCAGTTTTAGTCTCAAATCACCAAGTATCTGCTCCATATTATGCTGATACGGCAATCATCTATCTTGTCAATCCTGCAGATCGGCTTTTGGAAGGTGTCAATGACCTTACGATTACATTGAACCCACAGCAGCAAATCATTGAATCCAATCAAATGAATAATAGCGCGACCTATTCTTTATTTATTTCTTCTGGAAACACCCTTCATCTTTTGCCTTATGATCAGGCGACCATCGGTGACGAGCAGGCCAACTTGATTTGGCAGCCATCCAATCCGCTAGAGTCAATTAGAACATATGCGTTGGAAGTTGATACAACGTCATCATTTAGCTCTGCAGCGAAGCGATCTTTTAGTCTAACCGGTCAAGACGTTTTGCAGCAGCTAGTACCTATCAACCTGTATGGAGATTCAGTTACATATTTTTGGCGAAGTCGCTTTGCAGATGCGATACAAAATGA
>JBLHTU010000091.1:0-14184 GCA_047627515.1 Cyclobacteriaceae bacterium
GCCAAAAGATCGTACCGCTATACAACTCATCCACGCTAGCGCCAACACACATTTATAGATCTGATTTTATCGCTAGCCGTGCGCGTAGACCGAGGCGCGTAGACTATGCGTCCCAGACGTGGTCGGCCAGACCGAGTCGCGTAGACCGACAATGGCCTGCGTTATATTAATTTATGTACCAGCCAAGTGAGTTAATCAATGAGGTTGAATCAAAACGATAAAAATTGATACTTTCTAGCTTTTAAGTAAAGGAATCAAGCCATTTAGTATCATGCTTATGCCTATTGAGAGGACAATAAAACCCATCATTCTTGAAAGAGCTGACATTCCCGCTTTGCCTAAGAACTTGTTGAGTCTGTTAGAAAATATGAGGATTACGCACGTTAAGGCAGCAACAAGAAATACAGCCATAACCAATGAAAAATAGCCAATAAAGCCATTCTCATTTACAAAGGCGTACTTACCAATCATTAGAGCGATTGCTCCAGGACCTGACAAAAGTGGCATTGCCATGGGAGCAAAAGAGATGTCGTCTTTTATGATACTTTCTTCCTGAACCTCCTTTGCAATTGGCTTTCCTTTATATGCCTCTTTGCCCAAAAGACTCATGGCAGAAATACAAATCATCAAGCCACCAGCTATTCGTATATGTTCAAGTTCAATGCCGAAAAAATTGAGAATGATAGTTCCTGAAAAGAAAAAGATAAGAAGAATCGCGATCACAAAGAGCGAAATTTTAATCGCCTGCTTACGCCGTTGAGCTAAAGTCGATCCTTCAGTAAGTATAATGAAGACAGGCATTGCTCCTAAAGGATTAACAATTGAAAACAAGGCACTAAATATGGTCAAAAAAACTTCCATCATAGTTTGAAAATCGGAGATTAAGCTGCTGGATCCAAAGTTAAGCGATTGTAAATTTGATTTGCTCTCAATTTTGCCCTAAATAATCGCATTTTGACGGCACTAGCAGAAAGCTGATAGGTCTCTTGGAGTTCATGAATTGATTTATGTACATCATATTTCATTAACAGTAGATGTTGGTCTTCTTTAGAGATTTCACCAAGCGCTTGGTTAGCGGCATCCTCACTAATACCCCTATCTATTTCATCAAGTTCTGAAGTGGCTAATTGCGAGAATTTATAAGAGAAATCAATTGATTTTAAGTGCTTTCTTTTAGACATTCCTAATGTCGTCAATGCCATAATTGTTAGTGATAGAATATAGCCATGCACGAAACTTTGACTTGCCGTCGAAAAGGTGAATTTTCCCCATCACTTTGATCATAATATCTTGTGCTATAACACTAGTATTTGAGGAGCCTTTAGTGAATGAAAACGACTTCTTCAAAACCAATGGATAATATCGTGTGTATATTTCACTCATAGCCTTTTGATTCCCTAGTATAGGTTCTACAACTAATTCTTCATCTGATACAGTTGTTATGTTCATGCTTGTGTTTAACAACAAAATTCAAAGCTGAGAACATTCCGTCCAAAAAGTATTACACTCGGAATTGTTGTTATTACATCTATCACATGTTTCAATGATCTATTAAAAAAATCATTCAAAAGTTACTTAAGCTTAGGTAAGCGTCCAATGTAAAAAAGGGATGGTAAACCCCAGATTATTTAACCATGTAATTGTTCCTGTCCTATCTGGATGTAATCAAACGCACAAATCCATGGAGATTGTAGCATCCATTTGAGAAAAGGACCAACGGACACATCCAGAACTTCTATTACTACTACCAGCTAATCTTAAATCATGTCCTATAAATCATCCTACTGATGACTTATACTTAATAAAGCAGTCTTGATTTCCAACTAAGAACTAAAGTGAATCCTTTAAAGTGACTTCTTAAACTCCTAACGTCTAATAGGGAAATAAACTATATAAAATGTCAACAATAAGACCCTTAGGGGACCGGGTTCTAGTAGAACCTATAGAAGCGGAATCAAAAACGAAATCAGGTATAATAATCCCTGATACGGCCAAAGAAAAATCACAAGAAGGAAAAGTGATCGCAGTGGGTGAGGGTACAAAAAAGCAAAAAATGACTGTGAAAATAGGGGATCAAGTGCTCTTCGGAAAGTACTCAGGAACAGAAATTCATTTAGATGGAAAGGACTACATGATTATGAAGGAATCTGATATCTATGGAATACTGTCGAAGGAAGTGATAACAAAAGGTCTATAAATTTTAACACACAAAAAAATGTCTAAGGAAATTGTATTTGATATCGCAGCACGCGATAAAATGAAAAGGGGAGTAGATAAACTCGCCAACGCAGTAAAAGTAACGCTTGGCCCAAAAGGTCGAAATGTTTTGATTCAAAAATCTTTTGGTCCACCGTCAGTAACGAAAGATGGCGTTTCTGTTGCAAAATCAATAGAACTTAAAGATCGGATTGAAAATATGGGTGCTCAACTGCTAAAGGAAGTTGCTTCAAAAACGGCAACTGACGCAGGTGATGGCACAACCACAGCTACCGTATTAGCACAATCAATTTTCACTCATGGATTGAAAAATGTAGCCGCTGGTGCAAATCCAATGGACCTGAAAAGGGGTATTGACCTAGCAGTGACGAAAGTCGTGGAGAGTTTGAAAAAACAATCTAAGGCTATTCAAAGCACCAAGGAGATTGCTCAAGTAGGCACTGTTTCTGCAAATCAAAATGAGTTGATTGGCGAAATGATCGCAAATGCGATGGAAAAGGTCGGCAGAGATGGAGTAATCACCGTAGAAGAAGCAAAAGGAACCGAAACGGAAGTCACAATTGTAGAAGGAATGCAATTTGATAGAGGGTATTTGTCCCCTTATTTCGTGACAGATACATCTAAGATGGAAGTTGTTTTGGAAGATGTACTTCTTCTAATTTGTGAAAAGAAAATTTCCTCGATGAAGGACTTACTTCCAATCCTTGAAAAAGCGGTAGCTACTGGAAAACCCCTTTTAATTATTGCGGAAGATATCGATGGAGAAGCCTTAGCTACTCTAGTCGTTAATAGATTGAGAGGTTCCCTAAAAGTGGCAGCCGTGAAGGCTCCCGGTTTTGGAGACAAACGAAAAGAAATGTTGGAAGACATTGCAGTTCTGACTGGTGGTTTGGTAATATCAGAAGAGCGGGGGTATAAACTTGAAAGTACTACTCTTGAACATCTTGGAAGCGCAGACAAAGTCATTGTGGACAAGGATAATACTACATTAATCAACGGAAAAGGTGAAAAAAATGATATAAAGGCTAGGATCAATCAGATCAAGTCTCAAATCGAAAGTACCACCTCGGATTATGACAAAGAGAAGCTTCAAGGGAGACTAGCCAAGCTTTCGGGCGGAGTGGCTATCCTCAAAGTGGGTGCGCCTACCGAAATTGAAATGAAGGAGAAAAAGGATCTTGTAGATGATGCATTGCATGCGACCAGAGCTGCTGTAGAAGAAGGCACTGTCGCTGGAGGCGGAGTAGCATACATTCGAGCCATTTCAAGTTTGGACAAGCTTACTGGAGCAAATCAAGATCAAACGACTGGAATTAACATAGTGAGACTGGCACTTGAATCTCCATTGAGATGTATCGTAGAAAATTCTGGCCTGGAGAGCTCTATTGTCATTCAAAAAGTAAGAGATGGAAAAGATGACTTTGGATATGATGCCAAGGACGGAAAGTACGTCAAAATGATAGAATCGGGAATCATTGATCCTACCAAAGTAGTTCGTATGGCACTACAAAATGCCGCTTCTATTGCTTCTCTACTTCTCACAACAGAGTGTGTAGTGACAGATCTTCCTGCCAAAGAAGGTTCAGCTCCTTCCTACCCAGATATGGGAGGAATGGGAGGTTACTAGAAAAAGTAGAGCCCGGGAGTTAACCGGGCTCTTTTTATCATTTTGCTTAATAGACACTACTCGACCTGCTGAAATAGCTACTCTGCTTGCTGGCGAGTGCATGCGAGATAATGGCCTTGAAATACAAATAATATCTTGGAAAGGGGATTCATCGGTATTTCTAAATGAAGGAACTAACCTCTCTAATCAATACATAGAGTTTACAGATAATGAACTATCTGAAAATAGGACAAATTTTATGTCAGAGCCATGTTTGGTCTGTCAGATAGGTTACCTGCTAATGTTTTTACAATAAAGAATTAGGGTCGACTGAAATTGACTCTTCAATGTCTTTCATCGATGAACTTCTATAAGGAAGATGATCCTTCAAAACATCAATCGTGACATCCGATAACTGATTTTAGGTCGGTATAACACCTAGCTCACTGTTCCTCGATGGCTGTTCCACGATGGCTGTTCCACGATGGCTGTTCCACGATGGTTCTTTTTCTCATACGCGCAGGTATGGCGCACCTCCCTTCGTGAATCTCTAGCCGAGCGCCTCACTTCGCTCCATTTGACATTTTCGGCAGGAGTGAGGCAAGCGTTAAATGTCCATTATGAATGAATATAGTAAGCAGCCACGATGCAGGGGACATTGGAGCGCATTAGGAATAGCAACTGTGTGCTGAGGTTTTAGAGTCTACATTTCCAAGAAAAACCTGATTGATGAGTTTTGTAATGTAATAAGCTAAATTATTTCAATGTAATTAGCTTATTTTACGATGAACAACCAATTACCTAACCTATGAAAATCTTTACTACGAGGGCTGTATTAATGGCAATGTGCACGCTCATCTTCTTTTCTGTTCGATCACAATGTCCCAACATTGTATGGGCAGATGAATTCTCAGGAAATTCTCTTAACCTCAACAATTGGGACTATCAAACCGGTGATGGCTGTGGTACATCCTCGACATGTGGCTGGGGTAACAATGAGTTACAAGATTATACGACGAATAATGTAGTAGTTTCTAATGGTACTTTGCAAATCATCGCTGATCGTGAAGTATTAAGAGGAAACCGATCTAACTATACTTCAGGCAGAATACGATCCATTAATAAAGGAGACTGGACATATGGTCGCTTCGAAGCACGAATAAAACTTCCACAAGGAGGTGGTTTATGGCCAGCTTTCTGGATGCTTTCTACCAATGAACCTTATGGTGGCTGGCCCCAAAGTGGTGAGATTGATATAATGGAGTTCGTCGGAAATAAGCCAGATGAAACATTAGGCTATATTCATTATGGTGATCCATATCCGGACAATCAGCAGCAGGGAACTGCTTTTGCCTTCAACGATGAGAACTTTTTAAGTCAATTTCATGAGTTCGCCGTTGAGTGGAATCCGAATGAGATCAAATGGTTTGTAGATGGTAATCTTTTTCAGACTAAGACTGCTGCCGACTTAGGAAGCTTCAATTGGCCATTTGACCAGGATATGCACTTCCTTTTGAATGTTGCTATTGGTGGTAACCTGGGAGGAGTAGTTGACAACACTATTTTCCCTGCCACAATGGAAGTGGAGTATGTAAGAGTTTATGACGGAGGGAGACCTTATGTGACGGGAGACCGATTCGTGGAATATGAGGGTCAAAACAGTTATTCCATTGGCAATGTGTCTGGGAATACGAATGTAACCTGGACTGTTCCGGCTGGCGCTACCATTGTTAGCGGTCAGGGGACTCCTAATATGATTTTGGATTGGGGAACTACCGCAGGTACTATCACTGCGGCTGTGAGTACAGCTTGTGGCGTAGAGACTCTGGTAATGAATACCAACATGGCACCTCCTTATGCCAAGGAATTTTCCTTCGAAAATTTTGATGAAACAGGAAACGCAGCTTATGTAAGTTCTGATGGCGCATTAACTGAAGTTGCTAACCCAGCCCCTAACGCCATCAATGGCTCTGCGCTATCTGCAGAATATGTAAGAAGTTCAACGGCTCAATTTGATAACATCGTTTTTGGTACTCCCGCCATAGCGGATGCTGCTCAATATGTGTTCGGAGACAAAAGATTTTACATGGATGTATATACTGCTGCTCCGGTAGGCACTGAGATCATCATTCAATTGGAAACGGACACCTCTACACCCTCAAACTTTCCTGATGGTAGACATAGCCGTTATTTTGGTAAAACCAGAGAAGTAAACAGCTGGCATCGCGTATACTTCGACTTTACTGATCGACCAGATTTTGGTGCAGCGCCTGACAATGCGATAACGAAGCTTTTGGTGCTGTTTAATTCAAATACATTCACTGGTGATACCTATTATTTTGATAACCTGGACAGCTACATTTTGGGTACCGGCGGACCCGTCAATAGTGCGCCTACCGTGTCTATCACAGCGCCTGGTGATGGTTCATCATTTGCTGATGGAACCAATGTGTCCATCGCTGCTGCCGCTGCAGATTCAGATGGATCGGTCAGCCAGGTAGAGTTTTTTGTAAATGGAAATAGCGTAGGAGTAGATACCTCATCTCCTTATGACATTAACTGGACGATCGGCGTTGGAACTTATGATATTACTGCGGTAGCTACAGACAATGAGTCGGCAAGCACTACTTCATCAGGTGTTACGGTTACAGGTCAGTCATCAGGACCGTCCAACGAGGTATATGTAAGCAGCATTGTCACTGGCACACAGAGTGCAGGACGAGGTAACAATAACGGAACGGCAACCGTGACAATACTTGATAATAATGGGAGTCCAGTTGCTAATGCCTCTGTAACAGGGACATTTTCAGGGACATTCACGGAAACTGCTTCTGGTACTACAGGTTCTAACGGAACAGTGACAGTTACTACCTCCGGAAGTGCAAAAGGAGGCTTAGTCGTGAATTTTTGTGTAGACGATGTGACACATGGCAGCTTAACGTACAATAGCCTGTTGAATTTAGTGACATGTACCGGAGCGTCTGCAAGGATGGGTGAAACAACTGTAGGGGCAGATGAGGTTACCTCTGAGAATATTGTGACTACAACAAGTGTCGAAACCTATCCAAATCCTTTTGTTTCTCATTTTGTAGTAAGAGTTAACCTGGCGGAAACGTCATCTTTTGCGGCAAGCATTGTAAGCATTGATGGTCGGGTATTGGATACTATAGCTGCTCAATCTTTAACCGAAGGCCAGCACAGTATCCAGGTAAACCTGAGCAATTTTGAGGCAGGCATCTATTTTCTCCAGACAATGATAGATGGACAGAAAACAGTACACAGAGTAGTGAAAAATTAATCACTTAACCTAATTTTTTGTGATTTGAAAAGAACCGCCTTCGGGCGGTTTTTTTCTTTTAGTCAATGACCAGCTGGACCAGCAAAATTCGGCCCTTCAGCAGCAACTGAAAGTCATGGAGCAAACGATCAAACGGCTAAAACGTGTGATCCGTAGTATGAAGTGGCGCAATGCCCTGGAAAAAGTCCCGATCGGTGTTGCCGGATTTGGGATCGGTTGGCTACTCGGTAGGTGAGGGGAAACCAAAGCTCATAATGACGAAGATTAAATCACCATGCGTAGGCTACGGGTGTCTCTATGGAAGCAGCCAACAGGCTTTCACAAGCATAATTACTCAAGACAGCGGAAATGAAAAATGATTTTACCGTCGTTGATGACCGTGAATTCTAGTTCAGTATAGTTTCTTATAGTAGATACATCATCCGGTCGATGTTAGAAATTCCTCATCAAATGAGGTTCATATTCACAACTGGCTGGGTCTCCAACTGTGCACGAAATAATTCGTTCACTAGACGGCGGATCTGGACCCATCACAAAGCTTTTGATATGTAGTTGGGTAGCATTTCTAAAAAGTTCTAGCGTTTCACTATTTACATTAGCTGGTGCGCCTAACAATGACTCTTCAATGTCGATTGCCTGTAATATCTCCATCTTCGTTTAAACTAATGCTATACTCAGGTTATAGTTTAGCTGTTTTGTATAAACTCCACAAAACAAAAATTTGTAAGTGTGTCACATAACTCATATACGACTAAACCCTGAAATTGGGTGTTAGTACTGTCAACGTTCACAATCCAGGCGTTTTGATAATACGAATCATCGAGTACCATCTCATCCTCTTTCCCACAAAAGCTAAGTATAAAGCCTAATGATAAAAGGTAGATGGTTTTGAAACTTAAATTTAGAGGCATCTTGTCTAAGTTAAAGTACTATTAAAGATATCGATATTTGACAAACATTCAGATCGTAGTGCCGCTCATTGGCTTGCGGCATCGTTTTGGAAGAATATCCATCCTTGCTCAAATCTAATTTAACTGGGTGAATTCGATAGAGCGTAGACCGAGTCACGTAGACCGATAATGACCTGCGATATGGCTTGGCGCCCCCGCTAACATAGCTTCGGGTTGAGCGTTGGTTTTAATAGTGTGGGGTGGGCAGCTAGTCTAAGGCCTTTTTTTCGTCCATATTAGCACTTACTTTATTTATTAGTTGTTAGGAGGGGAGCGAGGGTTCTTTTGTTGTGTAGGAAGTGATTATTTGCAAGTTGAATCTCATGCCTTTTTTTATCGTAAATTTTTATGTGACTTTCTCTGTAGAAGGCGTCTTAATAACGAAGTGAATTACTTCGAGAAATATGCAGAGGCGATCAATAACGTTTGTATTGATGGCCTCTGCATTTTATCAGCATTACCCATTTTCTTTCACAAATTCTTAAACCAAACACTATGAATAGCATAATCCAACCTGAAGTCATTAAGCTAGAAGCACACAATATTGCTGTAAGATACCTGGAGGAGGACCTCAAAGAGCTAAATCAACTTATTACAGAGAAACGTGATGATGAAGACGGAATTCCCCAAGGTCAGATTGATTCTGATTCACTGGCACATAACATGGAGGATCAGAATAATATATTAGCCATGAAGCAAAGAGTAATTTTCTTAAAAGCTCAGCTGGCACTTATCAATAAGTACAAAGACGCTAAGCCAACGACTATTGTAGATCCAGGATCGCTGGTTTTTGTTCAAGATCAAGCGTTCTATATTTCTACGAGTGTTGAAAGTTTCAACTACAACGATCACAAAGTGACCTGTCTTTCTACAGAGGCACCAATCTATAAAGCAATGAAAGGTATGAAAGCTGGAGATAATTTTGAATGCAATAAAAAGAGTTACACAATTAAGAAGATTGCCTAATCAGACACCTATATAGGGTGGGTTTTTCTGGAACTGGAGTGAGTTATTAGGTTGGTTATGGGTCGCTGAAGAGCGGTCTTTTGTCACCTATGGGCAATGAGGCTAGGTTAGTGATAAATGTGTGCAAATCGACGAAATATTTTTCTGGTTTCTTTTGTTTTCAAGTCGTGCTATAGGAATGGCCGTAGTCACGTAAAATACAGCGAATGCAAATCCGGAGAGTAGGCCAAGTTGGGTATCGGAGAGGAGCAATTCTCTTTTATGAATTCTTGAAGTATGACCAGTAATTGCCGATCTATGAAGTTAAATACGCACACCAAGGTCAGCATCACCAGAAGAAAATCCCGGTACACATTGCTTATTTCTTTTGCGTCGGTCGTTTCCTTGTTTTCATAGAATTTCTAAAGAACCATATCCTGTATTTTATAATGGGAACTCATGGCCAGATACCAATGCTCTATTTAAGTTAATCCTAACTAAGCTGTTAATTGTCAGAATAAATACAATTTAATGAAGCAAGGGAGGTCGTAAGGTAGGCTCTTAAAAGGGCCTACTTCTACGATAGTATTTGTCAAGGTGACTGGAATCGATCCTCCCGGCTAAATATGATTTACAGAAATTATTTGATCCTCCTGTAGCTGCTAGACCCTCTATTCCCTATGGTACTAAGTTGATCTCCGTCTAATGTGAATGAAGTAGCCCATCTAGGCCAATCATTCATAAAATTGGGATGTTTGGCGATTATAGCCTCATGTATAATTGAGTCTCCCTCAATGGTATATTTACCAGAATTGGAAGTTAATCTGCCATAAGAACTAAGAATTTCTTCTTCAGACCATTCTTCACCCTCGGGAATTTCTGGCCAAGATTCAATGTTTTCCCAAGCTATTTCTACACTATAAAATCCCTCCGAATAAATAATTACACTCCTGTATGGAGTTGATTCTTCTCCCTCTGTATTGGTAATGGATGTTATTTCCCACGCTCCAAAAATGGAAGGCATTTCAGGCTCCTCAAGTATTGATTCTTCCATGTTATTTTCCTGCTGTGCCTGACAGCTAAATAATAACCCTGCAACTAGCAGGTAAAACAGTGATTTTTGCATGATAGGTAGGTTTGTTTACTTTCAATATAATTACTTCTCATTTAGTAAACAAAAGCGTTAAACAATTCCCCAGTAAGTGCTTCTCCTTGGTATTAGGTATAAAATTGCTTTAAATACTAAACGCTGAGCATCAAAAAGTAGCTCGCATACTGACGTGGTCGACTAGACCGCTCTGGAGCGCATAGTCGGGGACGCCCAGTCTACGTGACTCGGTCTGGGACGCATAGTCTACACCACTCGGTCTGGTCGACCACGTCGGCGACGGCTAGTTGCGGACGGCTAGTCTACGCGACGCGGTCTGGGAAGCATAGCTGGGAGCGCCTAGTTGTCGGAATGGTAAATGTGTAACCAAATAACCAGGTAATTATGCATTCTTTAATTAGATTAATTTCGTACTATACATCTCTTGTATTACTAAATAGTAAGTTTACGATAGTATTAAATTTACGATTTAACACCGGTTGACATCAGTCAAAATCATCTATCATGAAAAAATACATCTACTTATTACTAATATTCTATTGCACTTTGTCAAGTGCACAAATCTCAAATAATGAATTCGATACTACTATAGAGGATCATCTAAATGATCAGGATGCCTCTTCATTTGAATCTCCATCATTTCTAGCAAATGAATACACTTCTCTTGATCTCGAAGATTATCTTCTGCTTCCAGGATCGCTCACTAGTTCAATTGATAAGTCCAAATCCTTGCAATTAAATATCCGATTCAAGGTAAATGGTGATTATTTAAGCACCACAAAGGAAGAAGCAAGCGTAATTCCTTCTAGTAAAAATTATGATCAAATAAATGGAGGTCTTGAGTTCACTACCGAAAAGGAAGCAGTAAAAGCTGTCCTGAAAAAGTACAAAGAAATACTTGAGAGTCTAGATGCTACCAAATCCTATGCCTTGTTCACGGAAGACTCTCAAGTATTAGAGCAGGGCAAAATCGAAGGGACCTATCGTGATTATATTGCTAATCACATCGGCCCTGAACTATGCCACTTTTCTTCCTTCACTTTCAGCGAGTATGAGATCGAAGTGCAGGTGGATTTGCCATATGCATTTACAACAGAAACGTATATCTATAACATCGTCTTGAAGGAAGACGAACGAAGGATTGAGCGAAAAGCATCGGCTACTTCAATTCTCAAAAAACAAGAGAATGGCTCATGGCGCATCATAAAAACCCATAGTTCGTCAAGAGCTGTTAAGTAAAAATTAAAAATGAATACGCTCCACATCAAGAATATGGTTTGTGATCGCTGTAAGACAGTGATCAAAGACGAACTGAACGCTCTTGGTGTGGAAGTTCACTCCCTTGAATTAGGTGTACTAAAAATTGACCCAAAATCAGTTTCTCTTGAATCCATTGCTACTACCATTAAAGTGCATGGGTTTGAGATAATAGAAAATAAGGAAGAAATCCTTGTAGAGAGGATAAAGGTGTTTCTTATTTCCATTGTTGAGAAGCTTCCGATTCAGCGAACGAATAAACTGTCATCGATGATTTCAGATCAATTGGAAAGAGACTATTCTGCATTAAGTAAGGTTTTCTCACAAAGGGAGCACATAACTATTGAGAGATATTTCCTGCGATTGAAACTGGAGAAGGTTAAAGAGCTGATTCAGGATGGTTCCCATTCCTTTTCTCAGATCGCCTCTATGCTTGATTATTCCAGCATAAATCATTTGTCCGGTCAGTTTAAACAAGAAACTGGCCTTAGTATGACTGAGTATAAATCCATGACCCAATCGAATAGAATGCCACTTGACAAAATTGTGTAAATCAAATCCATAATTATGAAGTTGCTTCCATGTTGCTCCTCCGAACTTTGTTTCAGTAAAATGCCAATGTTGTGAACTGAGTCCCGAAGTTTCGGGGCGAATTCCATTTGACAAAACAGCTTATACCTATGAAACATACGTATCAAATATCCGGAATGACATGCGATGGATGTCGAAAACATGTAGAGAAGACTTTGTCCTCAGTAGAAGGAATCGAAACGGCTTCAGTCAATCTTAAAGACAAAACTGTGGTGGTTACAATGGGTCATCATATTCCTTTAGAAGATCTGAGGTACGTCTTGAAAGAAGACAGTGGACGCTATGACATTCACATGCTGGGAGATCATGTTCAGCATGACCATCCCATGCCAGAAATCAAAAAGCAGGACAAAGACGCGAAGGGAAAATACTATTGCCCGATGCTTTGTGAAGGTGATAAAAAATATGATGAGTCAGGTGATTGTCCTAAATGTGGGATGGACTTAGTGAAAGAAGTATCTACCACCAAAGCGAAAGAATATACCTGTCCCATGCATCCCGAAATTGTTGAGGATGAACCCGGAAGTTGCCCGATTTGCGGAATGGACCTGGAGCCCAAAAATGTTTCGTCAGAAGAAGACGGCCATGAAAAAGAGGTGTATCAGCATATGCTGAGGAAGTTTTGGATAGCCGTTGGATTTACCTTGCCAGTATTCTTTATTGCCATGAGTGAGATGGTAGGCGTTTCTTTAAGTGGGATTGCAAGTGACACAACTTGGGGCTGGATTCAGTTTGCGCTTTCTACACCTGTTATTTTCTATTCATGTAGAGATTTTTTTGTTCGTGGATACAAGTCAGTAATCAATCGATCACCAAATATGTGGACGCTTATCATGCTGGGTTCAGGATCAGCCTATGTTTTTAGTATCATCGCGTTGGTCTTTCCAGAACTGTTTCCAGATCAATTCAAGTCAGAAGGAGGGGCAGTGCATCTGTATTTTGAAGCTGCGGTAGTCATTCTTACGCTCATTCTTCTAGGACAGCTTATGGAAGCGAAAGCAAGAAGTCAAACCAATTCTGCTATTCGGGAACTGCTCAATCTGGTACCCCCAGAAGCGACTGTTATTCGAAACGGAGAGGAAATGACTATTCCTTTAGAACATGTCCAGTTGAATGATATTATCAAGATCAAGCCAGGAGAGAAAATACCTGTTGATGGAGAAATAGTAGATGGCAAAAGCACCATCGACGAATCCATGATCACGGGAGAGCCTGTCCCAGTTGAAAAATTATCTGGAGATGAGGTAATTGGAGGTACTATCAATGGGACCAGTACTTTTCAGATGAAAGCATTGAAAGTGGGCAGTGATACCCTGCTTTCTCAGATCATTGACCTGGTAAATAAAGCCAGTCGCACCAAAGCACCTATACAGAATCTAGCTGACAAGGTATCGAGCTATTTTGTGCCCATCGTGGTCACCATTGCCATCATTGCTTTTGCAGTTTGGGCCATTTGGGGACCTGAACCAAGGTTAGTATACGCCTTCACCAGCGCGGTAACCGTATTGATCATTGCATGTCCTTGTGCTTTGGGATTGGCTACACCCATGTCTATCATGGTGGGTACAGGAAAAGGAGCTAAGCAAGGTGTGTTGGTGAAAGATGCCCGAGCTATTGAAGAGATGCAAAAAGTGACCACCTTGGTTATTGATAAAACAGGGACCATTACGCAAGGGAAACCTTCCTTGCAACATGTAGCGTCATTGAATGAAAAGCATACTGAAGAAGATGTCCTCAAAATGGCGGCTTCCTTAGAGCAAAGTAGTGAGCATCCTTTGGCACACGCAATAGTGACGGGTACTGAAGAAAAAGGACTTTCCACTGAAAAGGTGGATGATTTCAATTCCATCACAGGTAAGGGCATTTATGGGAAAATAAAAGGAATAGAAGTAGCCATTGGGAATAAGAAATTACTGGAAGAATTCAACCTTTCACTAGAAGTAGCGCATCATCAAGCAATTGAAAAACGACAATTGGATGGGGAGACGGTGATGTTTGTTGTAATCGATAAAGCAATTGCTGGATACATCAGTGTTGCAGATCCAATTAAGGAAACGTCTGCTGCTGCGATTAAACATCTGCAAGACCAAGGATTGGAAGTCATCATGCTTACAGGCGATAATAAAAACACAGCCAAAGCGGTAGCGGATAAATTGGCTTTGGATGGATACGAAGCTGATTTACTGCCAGAAAATAAATACGAAAAAGTGAA
>JBLHTU010000092.1:0-13956 GCA_047627515.1 Cyclobacteriaceae bacterium
TAGCGGAGATTGTAGCAGGCATGATTAGTAGATTTATGTATTATAACTATCTTCCCGCAATAGGTTCTTAGTATTCATGAAAAAATCCACATTACTTCATCTTAGGATTCCTTTCTCCTACTTTTTGTTGCCCGTTTTTCTTTTTTCATTGGCTGTTTTTGAGGGTCAGGCGGCCGTGGGAGAAATTATGGCGATCGGGTTGATTTTGCATATTTTCCTATACCCTGCAAGTAATGGGTTTAATAGTTATTTTGACAAAGATGAGGAGAGCATTGGTGGTCTCAGGAACCCTCCTAAAGTGGATAAGGAGCTGTATTGGACCGCATTATTTTTTGATGCGTTCGCTCTGGGGCTAGGTCTTTACTTTGGTTACGAATTTGTTTTGATGCTGTTTTTGTATGGACTGGTTTCCAAGGCGTACAGCCATCCATCAGTGCGGTTAAAAAAATATCCAGTCATCGGTTGGGTGGCAGCGGGCCTCTTTCAAGGATATTTTACATTTATCATGGTGCTGGTTGGGCTGCAAGGAGGCTGGTCTACAGATTTATTTGATTGGTCGTACCAATTGCCAGCCGTGTTAACAACAGCACTTCTCTTTGGGAGTTATCCGATGACGCAGGTGTATCAACATGGCGAAGATGCGCGCCGAGGAGACATGACGATCAGTAGGCGGTTAGGGATTTTAGGGACATTTCATTTCACAGCCGGAGCTTTCTTTTTTTCTAGTCTCGGTTACGTATACTTTTTTATGAACAGTTTTGATGGGCAGACTGCGATATTGTTTTTGGTCGTTCTTACTCCTGTACTCCTCTTTTTTGGCTGGTGGTACTTGCGTGTAAGAAAGGATCTTGCAGAAGCTAATTTTACCAATACCATGCTTCTCAATTGGGTATCAGCGACTGTATTGAACGCCTTTTTCTTTTATTTGTATTGGCTGTAGTTTCTGTGGGACAAACAAAAACGAAAGATTTAGAATCATTGTAACAATCATATTTAAGTGGTGAGCGCGCAGATTGCTAGAGTCACTAAAATTCTACTCCATGGGTCTTCCGCATGAGCCAGCGTGAAACTACAGGAATAGATTTCCCAACACGTAATGCAATGGCGGAACTCTGTCCAGATCCAAACAGGAGTGATTGGATTTGACGACCACTCCAATGGCGCCGGTCAAAGGTTGTTTTCCAGACAGTCGAATAGGTGGATTCGAGCGAGGTGCGATTTAATCCTGACGCTTGGTGAAGGATCAGCGCGTCGGTAACCAATTTTGCGCCATGAATGGCCATCGCCATTCCATTACCACAGAGTGGGGTAATCATACCCGCTGCATCGCCAGTCATCAGAATATGATCATACACAGGTTCTTTGGGCGCAAAGCTTATTTCGTTGATAACCACGGGCTGCTCAAAAAGATGATATGATTGTTCAAAGATTTTTTTTAAGGCAGGGTTTTGAAACAAAAAGGTCCGTTCCATTTGCTTGATTTCACCAGCGTCTTTTAGATTTTTGCTTTCACTCAGGTAGCAAATATTATATACATCTTCACTGACACGGTTAATACCACAGTAGCCTCCAGGAAAATTATGCAGTGAGACCGTTTTTGGATCTACCACATCACAATTCACATGATATTTGACACCAATAAAGGGAGACCTTTTCTTGAAGAAAGGTCTGTCCAGCGTCCGGTCCAACGTAGAGCGTTTGCCATATGCACCTATCACATAGTCGCACACTAACGTCTCTTTATTCGTGACCACAGTAAATTCGGTTTCGTGAAAAGTGGCTTCTCTCACTGTTGTTTTATCCTGAACGGCGACACCTTCTGACTTAGCTATTTTGCATAACCAATGATCAAATTCAAACCTGCTGATACCAAATCCACCGAGATCCAGCGGCATGTCAAGTCGACGGCCTTTCACATCGGTTAATTCAAAATGGGTGATATCTACCGGGTCAAGCTCTTGGGGATACAGGCCCGAGGCTTTAAGAAAAGGGATTACTTCATTGGAAATATATTCACCGCAGACGCGATGGAAGGGGTAGGCTTTTTTTTCAATCAGCGTGGTTTTGAACCCAGCTCTTTGTAAAAGGATTGCGCTGATCAAGCCGGATAATCCGCCGCCAATTACTACTACTTTATTCATAATTCAATCAAGTAATAGGTCTGACGAGCAATCTCAAATGTGCCTAGCCGATTATGCGGTAAGTCTACCGTCTCACCTTCATGGTAGAGGTAAAATCCTGCTTTATTTAGCTGATCAGTATGCAGAAGTATTTGCCGTGCATTTTTTTCATAATGATAGCTGAAACCAAAGTCTAGTCGGTCAAAGACTGGATAAGTCACCGACGAAGTCGTCAGAGGTAAGGCAATGGTCTCTGTTGACTGTGGACTATAGTATTTCAAAGGCTTCCCATTACAGAGTGCTGCGACTTGTTGAGCAGTAAGCTCTGAATCAAAGCGAATATCATGTCTGTGACGATCTTCAAAAACAATGATATTGAAAGCAAAGCGAAATAAGATAAGCAGCGTGAGCCAAGCCATCAATACAGGTATCTGATCGCGATAGGTAAATAATGCAAGCAACAGCCCAATGCAAATAGTAACACTTAATATCAATGGTACTGAAGGATAGGAAGCATATGAGGTACTAAAAGTAAATATGGCAGCAAGCACAATGACTAAGCTCATGCCTGTCGTGAAGTATCGTGAAAGCTTTGGACGTGTATCTGACACTACCAGACCAATGACCCAAAGGCAAAGAAAAGGCAAGAACATATAAAGGTACCTGTCTCTCACACCAGATGATAACCAATACAAGGGGAGGTTTGATAGTAGAAAAATCCCACTGTAACGAAACCAGCGATCTGACCATAGGAATCGTAAGCGAGGAAGGGACATATTGATTAAACCGAAAAGCAACCATGGCATTAGTAAATAGGCCAGCAGGCCGGGAAACTGGAGAAAGGAACTGATAAATGAAAACGACTCACTGTTATCTACAGTCCTTCTCGAGCCTTCGAAAAAAAGCTTTGCTACGTAGTTGAGTGACTGCCCACCAGTACTTCCATATAACCAGAAGTAGCTCGTCATTAGGCTGATAGCCATTACTCCGCCGACCAGATGTTGAACACTAAAAAACCACTTGAATCGTCTGTCAAAAAGCATCAACCCAATGAGTGTAAGTCCCTGAAAACCGATAGAAGGAATTCCCTTGGTCAATACTCCAACACTGAGTAGAAGGTAGCTGACGATGAAGAGACGCCAGTAGTCTTTTTGATCGTAGTAGTGTAGTATGGAGAGCATTTGCAGGTACACGATCAATGTGTAGAACATATCAATTTCTCCTTGAAAAGAAAAATAGTATAGAATGTTCACGCTTGTCGGTATAAATAGGGCACTCCATAAAGCTTGTTCATGACCGATTCTCTTTCGAAAAAAGAGAAAATGAGCGAGTGTGAGCGCAATAAGGGATAGTACCGTCGGTAATCTGATGACCCAAAGTTCATGGCCGAAGGCTTTGAACAGGCCGAGTAGTACCCAATTGTAAATAGGAGGTTTATTATAGTAGCTACGCCCATTGATCGTAGGGTGGAGGAGGTCGCCTGAGAGCTCCATTTCCATTGTCACCAAGGCTCTACGAGGCTCTTCAAATTTGATGGGTAGGTAGTCGAGTCTATGAAATAAGCTAACCGTCAGAAGGAAGACCAGCCCAATCAGTAAATAGTTTTTTGTACGAGCCGTCATATCCCCAAAAATAGCATCAGATCAGATGTCTGAGGCGAAATTTGAACAGTAGTTTTTCGCCATTACGTCGAATGTCCATCTTTATCAATCGACCGGGGCGACTCTTCAACACGGCGTAGATTTCTGATAGTTTAGAGTTGTAGATATTTCGACCTTCGACCTGCCTGATCACGTCTCCTACTTGAATTCCTATTTCGCTTGCTGGGCTATCTGCCGTGATCGCGGTCACTTCTAGTCGCTGAGGGCCTTCAAAGTATGAAATACGTACCCCACTCATATCGTACTTAAAGGGACCTTTAAAGTGGCGGCTTTTTCGTAGGTAGAACTTACCTCCTTGATAATCAAAAATAGGATTGAAACGACTGAGTGTTGACCCACCTATCGTTCCATGTCTTGACCCACGTTTTATGGCATTGCTATAGGCACCTGAGTCAGGGATCGAGACTAAAATGTTATGCAACTGGTAATTTCCAATTCTAAGTTCCTTTAGTCGACCGATTTTTCCAGGGATCTCGCCCCCTAGACCGTGTCCAAGAGACGTTTCTAGCGTGCTGTCGGGCCTTGTAAGCACTTTAGACTCATCCATATCCAACAGCAGAGAGTGACTCGCTCCTGTATCGATCATGAGCCGCATAGTATCTACCGCGTTGCCTTGATATGCAATGGACTGTATATAAGGCTTTGTGTTTTCTACGTCCATTTGGTAGATATCATAACCTCTTGGTGCTCTGAATTTGTTGGGGTCATAAAATGTGACCTCCAAGTTATCGTAGTCAATCTCCACGATGAACCTGCTAAACAGGTCGTATCCAATAATCCCAAATATGTCTTCACCAAGATTTTTCTTGAGCTGTATGTAGTCTTCTTCCAAGACAAGCATTGAAATGTGGCGACCCCTCACCCCAGTAGACAATGCGATGGTCACGTCATTGGCAACGTACGTGCTGACGCTATCAACGATCCCCGGTCCTGAAATGGTCATCGTTCGATCGTATTTCAATCCCATGATGTCTCCAAAAAGCTTGTCCGTAAGGATCACATTGTTGGCCCCTGTATCTAGGATAAACTTAAGTGTTAACCGATTATTAAGTGTTACCGGAATGATAATCAGGTTGTTGACCAGTGAAAAAGGGATAGTGAGTTTGGCTTGGCCTTTACGTAATACTAGGCCTATCTCTGTCTGAGCGTAGACTTGTTGTAATACTGTGAAAAAAAGCAATATGGCTATGGCCAGAATTCTACGCATATATGCAAAAACAAAAATTTGAGCGTTGCTACTTAAGACTCTTTTTAAGCCTGAAAGGTTAGCATAATTTAAGCAAACAGATTTTTGATATCGTTTTTCGAAAGGCTTTTCACAAAGCTTTCTTCGATTGTGATCAGATCCTGAGCAAGTTTCATTTTGGATTCTTGCAGGCTTAAGATCTTTTCTTCCAGGGTGTCTCGAGCAATAAACTTGTAGGTAAAGACTTTGTTTTTTTGCCCGATTCGATGCGCTCTATCTATTGCTTGGGCTTCTGCAGCAGGGTTCCACCACGGATCTAGTAAAAACACGTAATCAGCTTTGGTTAGATTTAATCCTAGACCGCCCGCTTTGAGTGAAATTAGAAAAATACTGATATTCTTATCATTTTGAAATTTCTCTATTTCAGCCTGACGATCGCGTACGCTCCCGTCCAGGTAGGCAAAAGGAATTTCTGATTTTTTCAGATGATCACTTACCAGTTTAAGGTGTTTTACAAATTGGCTAAAAATCAAAATGTTGTGGTCCTTACCCAAAGCATTGTGTATCATGTAGATGATATCCTCGAGTTTACCTGAATCCCCCGTATAATCGGGGTCTACCATGATCGGGTGATTAGCGATCTGTCTCAGCTTCGTCAAACCTTGAAGTAGGACGATATGAGATTTATTGAGACCGTCTCTTTCTATGACATTCATAATCTCATTCCGATACTTATTTTTTTCTGCCTCGTAGTATTCTTTTTGGCTAGGAGAGAGATCACAGTATTTGACACTAATGGTTTTTTCTGGAAGGTCCTTGGCTACCTGGGTCTTGTCTCGTCTCAAGATAAACGGCTTAATCATCTGGTTAAGTTTTCTCGTCTTATCGTGATCTTGTTTTTTCTCGATTGGGATCAAATAATGTTTTTGGAAGTAAGCTTTGTTCCCGAGTAGTCCGGGGTTGACAAATGAAAGTTGAGACCAAAGATCTAAAGTACTGTTTTCAATTGGAGTGCCGGTGAGAATGAGTTTTCGGCGCGAACGAAGTGTACGGACACACTTTGAGATAATGCTGTCTGGGTTTTTGATCACTTGCGACTCATCCAGAATGATATAGTTGAAAAAATACGTTTGTAGTAATTCTGTATCCACTCTTGTGACTCCATAGCTGGTAATGATCAGATCGTACTTAGCAAATTGGGAGGGCTTCTTGACCCGGTTAGAACCTGTATAATTCAGCACTCTAAGTTTAGGTGTGAAACGCTGTGCTTCCTTGATCCAGTTGTAAATCAGCGAAGTGGGCATTACCAGCAGGCTCGTCGCACGGTCCATACCCTCTGTCGTATGTTTCTCCGATTCATGTTGCAGCATGGCCAATGTCTGAACGGTTTTACCGAGCCCCATATCATCAGCTAAACATCCCCCAAAAGCGAAGTCATTTAAAAATAACATCCAGTTATACCCAGCTTGTTGATAGGGGCGAAGTGTGCCCTTGAAGCCTGAGGGAAGCGGGTGCTCTTCTATGTTGGTATAATCTAGCAGCCTTTCGAGCTTTTTGCTCATGGAGACATTTGCAGCATCTTTTTCTTTGAGCGACTGGACCAAAGCAACGTGATGTTTTTTTAGTTGCGTCTCTTCTCCTTCTTGATCGGCAAAAACTAGGAGATCTTTGTATGCTTCTGTCCATGAAGCTGGAATAATACCTATTTCCCCATTAGGCAAAGTGACTTCACTTTTACCCTGAAGAATTAGTTTTCTGATTCTGGCAAAAGGGATTTCATACTCACCAAAAGTGACGATCGCTTTAATGTCAAACCAGTCAATTTTTTCCTCAATTTGGATGCTGATATTTGATTCGCCAATAAAGTACCGCTTGCCTCCATTTTGAGGTTGTCTTATCTGTATACCTTTTTCAAGCAATGGGCGTTGATTTTTTGACAGCCATTCAAATGCCTCTGATTCTGGTAGAGTGACTCTGGAGTTCCGTAGGTTTAGTCCCGTATCTGTTAAGAAGTCTATGACATTACGCTCGCTGTCTAGCTTGCGCACGATCCTATTAAAGACGTAGCTATCTTCTTCTTTCTCAACAGTCACACTTACTTCTTGTAAGTGATCAGCCTTAAACTTATGATCGCCATACTGATAGCATAACTCAAGTAATACCTTCGGGCTGGACGCGCTAGTGATGGCGTTTTTGGCATCAAAAAGATCCAATGGCGTATCAGAATCTTGTTGAATTTCTGAAAGCGAAAGGACCGCTACAGGGTCATATCGGACTGTTCTTATGTCAAACCCTTTGGCATATACATCAAACTGGGCAACCAATGGGGCAACAAATTTCTTGTAGTAGGTCTCCTCTACATTTTGCGGGATTAAAATAAACTTCTTTTTAAGAAAGGGTTTGATTTTGCTGCCATTGATAGGCTTTTCGAAAGTAAACAATCGGCGATCGACCATCATCCATCCCGGATCTTCGCTGATTATATAACTTTCCTTATCTCGGAATTCAAGTTTTTCATCGTGTAGTTTAAGGGTCGGGAAATAATGCGTGTTGTCTACGTTTTTTCTGAAGTGGAAAAGTATTGTTGCTTTTTCTGGCAGGACCTCGATTGATTTCCAAGCCGGCTCTCCGTCTGAGCCCATCTCAAAGACGTGCCTATTCTGTAGGAGTGGCATGATCACGGTTCTTCTTTTCTCCAGGTATGCATTGATTTCTCTTTGCAGATCTTTATCACCGTCTGTTTTGTGGTACACTTTCAGGAAAAACTCATGCGGCTTCATTCTCTTTTTAGAGAAATGATTGAGGATTACCTCTTGTTGCATGGAGTCCATGGTCTTGATGAGCGTGTAGTCATCTTCTGTTAGCTGGGTCGCAAATTCTACGGCATTTTTAGCGCTTATATTTTGATGCGTAAAAGTTAGTTTGTTCAGCTCATTGAGTTGTACGACATAAGACTCGAACAAGAAGCCCAGGTACTCATGCTGGTAGAGGGAGTAGATCAAACGAAAGGGCTGTCCGGGGTTGACCGTCATGAAATTTTTATAAATCGCAATTTCGAAAATACGGAAACCGGCTGTTTTTACAGTGTTCTGACCGAGATTTTTTTACCAGCAAGCCTTGCAGGTTGGATAGAGGCCAGTAAAGTGATCGTAATGATGCAACCAATAGAGATCAGAACATCTTGCAGAACCACCTTTACCGGATAGGCATCCATGACTGTCGTTTGAGCTCCCATGGATATCAGTTGATATTTTTCTTGGATTA
Organism: Cyclobacteriaceae bacterium; assembly: GCA_047627515.1. Classification (GTDB taxonomy): domain Bacteria; phylum Bacteroidota; class Bacteroidia; order Cytophagales; family Cyclobacteriaceae; genus JAYPLE01. The sequence continues at coordinate 8,232 of JBLHTU010000092.1, forward strand.
AACTAACGCCCACACCTAGAACAAGCCCAATAAATGCTCCCGTTAAAGCGACAATGGCTCCTTCAACAAGAAAGATTTTGGAAATCAATGACCGACTGGCTCCTTGTACGCTTAAGATAGCAATGTCTCTCTGCTTGTCTATGGCCAGCATGGTCAGGCTAAAGTAAATGTTGATAGAAGCGATGCCGATGATGAGTGAGAAAATGATGTAAACAAACAGCTTTTCGACTTTCAGGATTTTATAAAGATCCTGATGTATTTCCTCTCCCAATTTTACTTGAAGTCCTGCACCGAGTAATTCACTTAGTTGTGCGGCAACGCGAGAGGGACTTGCTGATTCGTCCAAGGCGACTTCAATAGAAGTTCGCTTATTGCCGTACTGCAGTAATTGACTAGCGAAAGTAAGGGGGGCAAAAAAGTAATTTTCATCGTAGTATTTTTCGATAGCAAAGACACCTGCAGGCATCAAATGCTGGACACGGTATAGACTTGTTGGGTTAAGGTTACCGGGACGTATGTTTTTGGGGTAATATACCTGGAGGGTATAAAATTCATTATCTGGGTTGATGGAGAGATCATATTGTATACCCCTCCCTATTAGCGCATAATTGATTTTGTCTTCACGTAGTTTGGCCTGTCCATACACTAGCGATTTTTGAATACGTCCTTGATCCAAGTAGTTTTCAGAAACACCTTTCATACGGACGACGCGTTGCGCGTTGCGGTACTTGATTAAGACATTGTCTTCGATGACCTCAGTGATGATGGCTATGCCTTTTACTGAACTGATCTGTTGCTTGAGGTCTTCTGTGTACTCGAAGGACTTGCCTTCTGACGCGGTGATGTATACTTCTGGATCAAATGAAGCATAAAGATTTTTCAATAGACCCTCCAAACCATTAAACACTGAGAGGACAATGATCAAAGCCATGGTTCCGATTCCTACCACTAGCATCGAAATGATTGAGATCACATTGATAAAATTCTTTTTTTTGCGAGACAGGAAATATCTCTTCGCTATGAATAAGGGGAGGTTCAATCGGCTTTTTCCTCGGTATCTTCCGGTGGGATCACCAATCCAGCAATCAGTTTATCCATGTAGGCGGCTTTTTCTTCTATATCATCATGGAAAAACGCTAGCTCAGGAATTTTACGAATTCTTTTGCCAATCAGTAATCCTAATTTTTTTCTGACTTCACTCTTTCTCTCATCTAGAAGTTCGATTACGCCAGGACCGGCAGTTGTTGGTAGTACACTGAAATATACTTTAGCCAGGCTTAGGTCTGCAGCCACATCTACTTTCGTAATCGTGGCTAACGCCTCGCCGAAATAGTGCCGTGGATCTTTTTGAAACACCTCATTAATATCTTTAAGAATTTGTCTGGAAAATTTGTGCTGACGTTTTGACTCCATACCTCAAAATTATCCATTATTTATTTGTTAATTTCGGCACTTGCAGGGCTAAACCACACATTTCTTGTTAAGATTTTTTCGAATCAATGATCCTTACCGGTTATTAGCAGCCTTTTTGCTGCTGCTGATCTTGTGGGTTGTATATGCCCTCACTTCGGATGTGCTTTCACTTCCTCAGCTCAAATGGTTGCTGATAGGAGAGAGGTTGACAGGAGGATTTGTTATGTATCGTGACCTATACGACTATACGGGGCCACTAAGTGCCTTTGTCTACCGTGCGCTAGACGCTTTGTTTGGCAGGAGTGTATGGGCACATTACGTGGTCGTTTATCTTGTGATTTGTATTAACGCGACAATTTTGAACCTTCAGCTTGTACGCAATAAGGCTTACGAGGAAAATACATATTTGCCGGGTTTGCTGTATGTGCTTTTGGCCTTTAGCATACCTGACAATGGAGCCTTATCTCCTATGCTGATGAGTAGTACATTCGTTCTTCTGGCCCTCAACAATGTTTTTAAGCGGGTAGACAACCAGTCCTCCGATGATCTCTTTCTTAATACAGGTATTTTCCTAGGTATCGCAATCCTTTTTTACCTACCAGCGATTACTTATTTTTTCATATTACTGATATCCTTGATGATTTTCAGTTCAGCCATACCGAGGAGGCTATTGTTATATTTCTACGGCTTAACGGTTCCGCTGGTTTTGACTGTTTTTTATTATTATTGGTTTGATTCTTTTGACTACTTACTAGAGCAGTACATAAGTCAAGGTTTGACTTTGCCGCGTCTCTTTTACCTTAGCTGGACCTCCTTTTTTGGTATCGCGGGGGTTTTGATTTTTTGGTTGGTCATCTCGCTATTCCAAGTAATAATTCGAGGTAGGTTTGGAAATTATGAGTCCAAGGTGATTCAAATTATGTTACTAGTGCTTGTAGCAGCCTCTTTTTCTGTCTGGCTAGATGTCAGTTTGCAACCTGCTCATTTGCATTTATTTACGCCTGTCATCGCTTTTTATATCACACACTATGTGCTGAAGATCAATCGTAGGATACCTAAGGTAGTTTTACCTTGGCTGTTGATACTCTCGCTGATTGCCGCTAAATGGGCCTTACCACTTGTCATAGATCAGGGGGATATAAATCTAACAAAAAGCACTTTGTCTTTAAGTGATACGAAGGCAATGGTACTGTCAAAATCGTATCTTATTCATTACCAAGGGTACCAAGTGTCAGGTCCGTTTTTCGAACCGACAATTAGTTCAAGGCACATGACGTATCTCGATTTTTATGAGTCTTCGTATCAAATATATGAAGCCATAGATCGCGATAGGCCAGAGATAATAATCGATGAATTAGGTTTGGTTCCGCGAATATTTAAGAGGTTCCCCGTTTTATCACTCAAGTACGAGCAGCAATCGCCAAGTCGCTATGTGCTTATCAACAACTGATTTTATCAACGCGTTTCTGGTGACGACCACCTTCAAAAGCAGTCTGTAAAAAAGTCTCAACGATCTGCTCGCTTAATTCATAGGCAATAAACCTTGCTGCAATGCAAATGATATTTGAATCATTGTGCTGCCGAGTGACAGCGGCTAGGTCCGTGCTCCAACATAAAGCAGCTCTGATCCCTTGATGTTTGTTGGCCGTCATACACACCCCTTGACCAGATCCGCAAATCAGAATACCGAATTGAGCTTCTTTTGATTCCACGGCAGTGGCAGTAGGATGTACAAAGTCTGGGTAATCTACAGAATCGGTCGAAAAAGGTCCAAAATCTATGACCTCATGCCCTTTAGACTCAAGATATGACTTTAGTTTTTCTTTGTATTGAAATCCGGCGTGATCGCCTCCTAATGCTAGTTTCATTCCTTTATTCACTTTTGGTTAATGCCGATTCTACTCTACGTTCTACTCTTTTTGCAATCAAGATACCTAGCTGGTATAGCATTACTAGAGGGAAGGCAATAAGTAATTGGCTAATAGGGTCTGGAGGCGTGAGCATGGCGCCTAAAACTAATATTACAACGATTGCGTGTCGGCGGTATGTTCGAAGTAATGTGCTACTTACTAAACCTGCTCTAGTCAAGAAATAGATGATAATTGGAAGTTGAAAAAGAAGCCCACAAGCAAGGACAAGTGTTGTAACAGTACTCACGTAAGAAATAATATCGAATTCATTTAAAATACTGCTGTCGATCTGATAGTTGGCAAGGAAGTTTACCGATATCGGTGTGACGATGAAGTACCCAAACAAGATGCCAATGAGGAAAAGCAGGCTAACATAGAAGGTGGCACCCCGAGCAGCATTTCGTTCGGTAGGGTATAGGCCAGGTTTTACAAATCGCCAGATTTCCCAAAAGGCATAGGGGAAAGCAACGATCAATCCAATCACAAAAGAGGAGGTCAGGTGCATAGAGAACTGTCCGGTCATTTGTCGTGACTGAATGATGAAGGGCAACTCATCTATGCACAAAGCTTCAGAGCCAATCAACGCGGAAAGTTGACATAGCCACTGGTAGGTCAGAAAATCCGTACGTGAAGGCCCTAAAATCACAATCCCGAAAACAATCTGAGATGAAAGGAAAGCGATAATAGCGAAAAGAACAATTGCAATCAATGAACGAATGAGGTGCCACCTGAGCTCTTCTAGGTGGTCAAGAAATGACATTTCTTCATCAGGTTCTCCGATTTGATCTAGTGGCATCTTTTGGAAAGGCTATTACGCTTTAAATAATGGGAATTGACTCATCCAGGCATTTACCTCTGTTCTGATATCAGTCATTTTCTGCTCATTCTCATGGTTCATCAAGGTCTCATCCATATAGGTAACTATGCGTTCCATGTCAGACTCTATCAAGCCTCTACTCGTGATCGCCGCTGACCCTACTCTGATGCCCGAAGTCACAAATGGCGACTTATCGTCAAAAGGGACCATGTTCTTATTAACTGTTATGTCTGTTTGACCCAGTGCAGCTTCTGCTAATTTTCCGTTGATGTTTTTGGATCGTAAGTCTATGAGCATCAAGTGATTGTCTGTCCCGCCAGATATAAGGTCATAGCCAAGGTTCACAAAAGCCTCAGCCATTGCAGAGGCATTTTTACGAACCTGTAAGACATACTGCATGTATTCGTCTGTGAGTGCTTCGCCGAAAGCGACCGCTTTTGCAGCAATGATATGCTCCAGGGGACCTCCCTGCGTGCCCGGAAAAACACCGGAGTCAAGCAATGAGCTCATCATTCTGAGGTTGCCTTTTGGCGATTTATAACCAAAAGGGTTTTCGAAATCCTCTCTCATCATAATCAATCCACCCCGAGGTCCACGTAGCGTTTTGTGGGTAGTAGTTGTCACAATGTGACAATACTCAAGTGGGTCGTTTAGCAAACCTCTTGCAATCAAACCGCTAGGGTGAGAGATATCAGCTAAGAGTAATGCATCAATTTCATCTGCAATCGAACGTAGTCTTTCATAATCCCAATCTCTGCTATAAGCGGAAGCTCCACAGATAATCAATTTTGGTTTTTCGGCCAGAGCAGTAGCTTCAACTTTGTCCCAGTCGATCAATCCTGTTTCTTTTTCTACACCGTAGAACGAAGGCTGATACAGTTTCCCTGAAAAGTTAACAGGAGATCCGTGAGTCAAATGACCGCCATGTGATAGATCGAAGCCAAGGATTTTGTCTCCAGGGTTTAGAATAGCAAGCATAACTGCTGCATTGGCCTGAGCCCCAGAGTGCGGCTGGACATTTGCCCATGTAGCGCCAAAAAGCTCTTTGACACGCTCAATGGCGAGGGTTTCTACCTGATCTACGACTTCGCATCCACCATAGTATCTTTTGCCGGGGAGACCTTCAGCGTACTTATTAGTCAATACACTGCCTGCAGCCTCCATGACCTGAGGGGAAGCGTAATTTTCAGAAGCGATCAATTCCAAACCGTTGGTTTGTCGCGCTTTTTCCTGATTGATTAATTGGAATAGTTGCTCGTCTCTTTGCATGCCTCAAAATTAAGAGAAACTACTCTGATAAAGTAATATTTATGATGAACACACTTATTCTGTGTCACCGCTGGACTTTAGCGGTGTTTAGCGCTAGTTTTATCCATTAGAAAGGAATAGAAAAGCAGCATGTCTAAGCAATACACTCTCGAAGACCTACGCAAGCATATTGATCAAGTGGACGACCAGCTGATTCATTTGTTGGATCAGCGGATGAAGTTTGTCAATGAAGTAGGGCATTTGAAGCGGGGGTCAAACGCCGCTATTTATAGACCTGATCGTGAGAAGGCGATTATAGACAGGATGGTCGAGCGGA
>JBLHTU010000093.1:0-13774 GCA_047627515.1 Cyclobacteriaceae bacterium
ATCAATAAAGGGACAGACGAACCATATCGAATGTTCACCTCCAGAGCCGAATATCGACTCACACTGAGACAAGATAATGCAGACCTCAGACTTACAGAGTTATCCTATAACATAGGGCTTGCTTCCGAAGAACGTCTTAGCTTAATGCGTGATAAAATGAGCGCTTCTCAGAAACTAATAAATGATCTAGACCAGAAGAGCATACAACCTGCCTCTTCAAATAACCATCTTTCTAACCTCGGAACTGCCCCAATCAGGGAAAAAACGAAACTTTCAAAACTGCTGAAACGACCTCAAATACATATGGCTGATATCATCAAAATTGCCACAGATGAACAGACGTATTTCTCACAGTACACGGAAGAAGTATTACAGCAAGCAGAAATACAAGTCAAGTACAAGTCATACATTGAACGAGAACTTCTGACGTCGGAGAAGATGCTCACGCTAGAGGGCAAGAAGATTAATCCAGATTTTGATTACAACACGATCATCGCATTATCAGCAGAAGCAAAGGAAAAACTCAGTAATATCAAACCCACTACCATAGGTCAAGCATCAAGAATCAGTGGTGTCACTCCTGCAGATATATCAATCCTTATGGTCTACCTCGGAAGATAAATGTACGAGAAACTAGAAATATGCCCATCTTGCAACAGCAAATACATTTCTAACCATAGCATTGTTAAGGATCTTTCCATATCGCAGGAAAGCTTTGCATTATCACTTTGCAAGACTTGCACGTTACTGTTTACCAACCCTCGCCCCACGCAAGAGCAGATCACACGATTCTACGAGTCAGATAATTACATCTCACATGTTGGCAATTCAACAGGTTTCCGAGCTCTAGTATACCGATTAGTCAGAAAATATACACTTTATCAGAAGCATCAGCTTATTAAAAACTACACCGCTAAAAAAAGTCTCCTAGACTACGGGTCTGGTACCGGCTCCTTTCTAAATTATATGCTTGCCAGAGGCTATGCAATCTCTGGAATAGAGCCGCATGCAAATGCAAGAGCGAACACAACTAGCACTATAGTACCATTCGTTAAAGAAAAACTAAGCTCAGCCACAACATCTGTCAAACATGATATAATTACCGCATGGCATGTCTTTGAACATGTACATGAACTCCATTCAACAATCAAGGGTCTACGCAAAGCACTTACTGACAACGGATATATGTTCGTTGCATTACCCAATCATGAATCCCCAGACGCTAAGTATTACAAACAATACTGGGCTGGATACGATGTCCCACGACATTTATATCACTTCGATAAACAAGCATTTACCCATCTAGTTGCCGACAGTAAACTCAAGGTAATAAAGATCCTACCCATGCACTTTGATGCCTACTATGTTTCCATGTTAAGTGAACAATACCAACAACACTCGATTCCATTCGTCAGAGGCCTAGTACAAGGATACCTATCAAACAGATCCGCATCCCAGTCACTAAACTACTCAAGCCTAATTTACGTTCTGCAAAAAGTATGAAACTGATACTTCAGATAATAGTACCTGTCCTTCTGGCCATGCTACTTGAACAGTGCGCTAGCCCAACAGCCCTCACGGGAGGACTCAAGGATACCATACCGCCTTCATTACTGTACAGTGATCCTGTACAATCACAGCTCTCATTTAAGAAACAACAACTAGAGTTTCTTTTTGATGAGAACATACGTGCCGATAAACTTTTACAAGAACTCATCATTACTCCTACGATCGATCTGAAGTACACTCATGTTATCAAAAAAAATAAACTAATTATTAAGTTTGATGAGCCTTTCCCGGATAGCACAACTTTCACATTCAACTTTCGCGCTGGTGTTGGCGATGCTACAGAGAACAACCCTGTTAAAAATTTCAGACTAGCACTGAGCACTGGAAACTATATAGACTCTCTTATACTATCAGGAACAATCAACGACCTATTAGACAATAAACCAACAGCAGACATCACTGTTGGTTTATACCCACTGACAGATACACTAGACTTATTAAAGAATAAGCCATACTACTTTACAACTGCAGCTGAAACAGGAAATTTTGATATTCAGAATATAAAGGCAGGAAGGTATATTTTGTTTTCATTTCTGGACGACAATAATAACCTGCTATTTGATCCAGCGACCGAACCATACTCAGTCTATCCAGACACAATTCCACTGACACCTTCCTTTATTCAAGACACAATCAAACTGATGTCTATGAAAGTCAATGCAATTCCCCTACAACTAATTTCCGCACGACCTACTGGCCACCATTTCGTTGTACGTTACAATAAATCTTTACTACATGCCGATATACAAATACCTGATTCAAGCAACTCTACAAATCCCGCTTTTCAATTAAGCACTGACCGCAGCGAAATTATCATTTACAACAACGACAGTTTAGCCTTTGAAACAGATAGTATATTAAGCCTAATCACCGTACGTGACACCCTAAATCAAATACTTACAGATTCTGTTTATCTACTGTATCGAGCCTCAACTAAAAAGGTCAAAGATTGGGCAACCACATTCTCATCACCTGTTATCAAGAATGACACACTTCGACTTAATATAAGTTCTAGTAAGCCTATATACATTGCTCATCCGGAGTACATGACTATCTCACTTGACTCTACCTATCAATTCTCTCCTGCTGCTGTCGAGATCAATTACAACAATATCTACAAGACCAATGCTAGCATCATAATACCATTTGATACAACCTCTCTTTTAGCGCAGCAACGTGACAGTCTTACTCCCGACTCTTCGAGTGTGAAATTTACGAATCAGTCATTTTCGCTAACATTAGCACCACGTTCATTGATATCCATCGAACAGGATACCTTAATTGAGCCCTACACTTCTATTATTAAATACGCCTCGTCTAGTACCGCCTACGGTACACTGTCACTTACAGTCAACACTTCTTTCAAGAGTTACCGTTTAGACCTTATCAGTGGGCAAGACAAAATATACCGATCGTACTATTCACCGGCTGAAATAACGGATACAAGAATTAAACCTGGTAATTATAATATACGTGTATACATAGACGCTAATAACAATGGAAGATGGGAACCAGCTAATCCCTGGAAACAGACCACAGCAGAACAGATATACAACTACCCAAATTCAACAGATATACGAGCGAACTGGATAATCTCAATTGAGGATATCACGTTCTAGTTGTGGATATCTGCATCATCAACTGTTAATAAACTTACTACTATCCACACTTACTTACAGTCTAAATTAATCGGGGACCTAATCGGGGACAAGTCATACTTTTCAACACAACTAGTCCACAATCTTGATGAGTTATTATTCCACAATGAACATTGCAACTATCCACAGATACTTACTCTATACTTATCAGCATGAACTTTCTATGTTAATAACACGTGGACAGAGACTACTGTATTACATACACAAGTCATTATCTATTAAATTATCCACAAATCCACACACTTAGTAGTTTTAGTATGAATTTACAAATTAGAAAAACAATACTATTAAGTAACAGGGAATATGTGGATAAGCTACTTATCAGTCTATTGCTTGTATTGCTTTCAATAGTATCATACGGACAATCCAACGATTCTGAGTTAGCAAATGAGTATTATCTAAATGGAGAGTCCAGCAAAGCAATCGCTATTTATGAAAAGCTAGCTACCAAGAAACAAGAAATTCCGATCATCCATAATAACTACCTAGCCTTACTACTTCAACAAGCACAGTACCAAAGTGCAAGAAAGTATCTGACGCGAGTGAACAAATACTTTCCTTCTAATATTAATTATCAAGTAGACCTACTATGGTTGTATCACCTGTCAGATCAAAAGTCTTATCAGTCTTATTATGAGATAGTAAAAGGACAATACAATACCAATCAATTCCAGTTGAGTCAAATAGCACAGAAACTGACTACTAAAAAATTGGATAGCCAAGCACTAGAGCTATACCAATTAGCCAGAAGCGCATCCGGTAACCCAAGGGCCTATGCTTTAGAAATAGCCTCTATATATCGTACCCTAGAATTAAAGCAGCAAATGGTTGCAGAGTATCTTAACTATGGACTCATCAATTCAAAGAATACTAATTACGTCAAAAACCTATTCCAAACGCTACTTACAGAGGAGGACGATTTCAATCAACTGAAGGAACTGCTGCTTGTCCAAGTGCAGCGCAATCCAGATGAAGAAGTATATGTGGACTTATTGATATGGGTACAACTTCAGCAGAAAGATTTTTATGGAGCTTTCATTCAAGCCAGAGCACTTGACCGTAGAAATGGGAAGCCAGGAGACGAATGCATGCGTATTGCACAAATCGCAACGAGCAATAAATCCTGGGAAGATGCCATTGAAATTTATCAATATGTAACACAGACCTATCCAAATCAATACCATGCCCCGAACGCTAGGCAGCAATTGATTGATGTCAAACGGCAAAAGATATTAAATGATAGGCCTATTGATACCATAAAGTTAAAACAGCTAGTTTCTGAATATGATATCTTGATTGCAGACTTACCGCAATCAAAGGTTGCATTAGAGTCATCAATTCAAAAAGCAAAGATCCTTGCCTTTTACCTTGATCAAAGACAGAACGCTATTGAAGTACTTCTGACTTTAGTTGGAAATAGAGCAGTACCAAAGAAGTTAGTTGATGAATCAAAGTTGATTTTAGGAGATATCTATATGCTCGATGACCAATCTTGGGAGGCGGCACTTTTGTATGCTCAAGTTCAGAAAGACAACCCTTATGATCAAGTAGGTTATGATGCTCGATTAAGAAACGCACGCTTGTATTATTTTGAAGGAGAATTTGCACTAGCTAATAGTTATCTGAAAATTCTGAAGCGAGCCACGACAAAAAAAATATCCAATGATGCGATGGGGCTTGGACTACTTATTAGTAACAATACCGTACTGGACACTACAGATCAAATTATGATGGAATTTGCTCACATCGAAAAATCACTATATCAAAACAGAGCAGATAGTGCTATTCAGGAGTTGAAGAGATTCATTGAACTGTATCCTACACATTCACTTGCAGACGAAGCTTTATGGTTAATAGCCAACACGTACTTAGATCAGGACGACTACGAAGCCTCACTCGAAGCACTGTCGCAAATACAAGACAAATATGCTTCGGACATATTAGGCGACGATGCAGCGTATCTGATAGCAACCATTACAGAAGAGAAGCTACGGGATCAGATATCATCACAAGAATTATATAGGACCTTTATTACTGCGTATCCAGGTAGTCTATACGTGTCTGAAGCGCGAAAGAGATTCAGAAGACTGCGTGGGGATATTGTAAACTGATGGTTAAATAAGGATGAGCCTGGGGCCAATAGGCTCCATAAGAGACGGATCTGGTTTGAAGTGCTTGTCAAAAAACCCATTTAAGAAATCGGTTGTCGATGTAGAAAGTAACGGAAGCAATTTGTCAACAGCCTCGTCACTTATCATATATGGCTTGATCATTCCTGAAAGTGAGCTACCACGGCAATGTGCATAAATTTGATATTCTTGACACTCGTCGATCCGTTTGCCAGTCACAATACATCGCATCCCTTGCTCATCGCTGCTTGCAGAATTTGATCCATCACCGTGATTCACCATCTTCTGCATAGCCGCATTAAAAAAGCGGTCCATGCTACTTAGTGATTCTTTGGAGAGCTCATCACGCATTTTCATTGCACATTGCGTGCACATTGCATAGTCTATGATCGTATCAGTTGCCGCGTAGCTATCATATCGTCTCATTGCCTTTTCAATGACATAATCTGTTTCGTCATCAAGAATTCTTTCACATTCAATGCAGTGGGTAAAGGGCTTCTTGGTTTCGAAAGCAAAGAAGGCTTCCGGAATTTGCTTCGGGTGATCGGAGGGAGGAATCATACTCAATAGTAAGCATCATATGATTAAGGGAAAAAAATAGTATGCATGCATAACATTTTTTTGTATATTTGAATTGTGCTATTACAGCGTTTATGAAAAGGGAACAGACAGTAGATTATAATATAAAGTCGGCATGGCATGCAATCTCGCGCATGTACAATTCATACGGCATTCACTTTGATGTCACAGCATCGACAGGTTTTGTCTTACTTAACATAGATATCGATGAAGGTACCCCTGCCACTAAAATAGCACCCATGATGGGCATGGAATCAAGAAGTTTGACCCGTATGCTCAAGTCAATGGAAGAAAAAAAATGGATTTACAGACAGAAAGATCCTGAAGACGGAAGAAGTGTTAGAATATTTCTAACGGACTTAGGAAAGGAAAAACGTGAGATATCTAGGCAATCCGTTAAGGAATTCAATAAAAGAATACTAGATCAGATACCAATTGCACAACTCAAAATATTTTTCGAGGTAATTGGAGTTATAAATGACGTGGCGGACGATAAAGCGACAATACAAGGTTTTGTAGAAAATATGCAAAGTCAACTTGCAGAACAATTAACAGCATAAATTTTCATCCCATAATTAAAGAGTAATGAAAAGAACAATAAAAAAGGCAGCTGTACTAGGATCGGGGATCATGGGATCCAGAATAGCTTGCCACTTTGCCAACATAGGTATAGAAGTCCTTTTATTAGATATCGTGCCCAAAGAACCCGAAGCACATAGAAATAAAATTGTGAATGATGCCTTGACCACGGCGATCAAATCCAAACCTTCCCCGTTATACGACCAATCCAAAGCGTCATTGATCAAGACAGGTAATTTTGAAGATAATTTAAAAGATATAGCTTCTTGTGACTGGGTGATCGAAGCTATTGTGGAGAACCTAGCCATTAAGCAAAGTCTCTTCGAAAAAGTGGAACAACATCGAAAACCAGGGACTCTTATTACAAGTAATACGTCTGGGATTCCTATTCATTTGATGATTGATGGTAGATCAGAAGATTTTCAGCAACATTTCTGTGGCACGCATTTTTTCAACCCTCCGAGATACTTAAGGTTACTAGAAATTATTCCAACCGCCAAGACATTGCCTGACGTGGTAGATTTCTTTATGGAGTATGGAAACCTGTACTTGGGTAAAGAGACGGTTCTTTGCAAAGACACGCCAGCATTTATTGCAAATAGAATTGGTGTATACTCGATGATGTCGGGAATGCATGCGATTTCTGAAACAGATTTTAGTGTCGGAGAGGTCGACAAGTTGACTGGACCTGTAATCGGAAGAGCAAAGTCTGCCACTTTCCGGACATCAGACCTCGTCGGACTTGATACAACAGTCAATGTCGCCAATAATCTATCGGTCGCGCTAACGAAAGACGAATCTAAAGACAAATTTCAATTACCAGCCATTGTAAAAGAACTTCATGAACGCAAATGGTTGGGAGATAAAACGAAGCAAGGGTTTTATAAAAAAACGGTCGTTGAGGGTAAAAAGGAGATCCTTGAACTGAACTTAAAGTCGTACGAATACGAAACCAAGAAAAAATCAAAACTTGATATTCTTGAAAAAACGAAGAGTATTGAAGATGTAAAAGAGCGAGTCAAAATTGCCATCGAAATGTCAGGTGATGAGGGCGATTTTTATCGCAAAACATTCTTCGACCTATTCACTTACTGTACCCATAGAATTCCGGAGATTGCAGATGAGCTATTCAGAATTGACCAGGCCGTTTCAGCAGGTTTCGCCTGGGAGTTAGGACCATTTGAAACTTGGGACGCAATGGGAACCAAGGCAATCCTCGACGCGATGACAGCAGCAGGCTTCAAGCCAGCGCCCTGGGTGGAGGAAATGATTGCTGCAGGCAATGAATCATTCTATATGTTCAAGGCGGGTAAGCGATACTATTATGATATTCCTAGCGCTGCATACAAAGTGATCCCTGGAACAGACGCATTTATCTTACTGGATGGTTTCAAGGAAAGTAATGTTGTCTGGAACAATGACGGTGCTACCGTCTATGATTTGGGTGATGGGATACTGAACCTTGAGTTTCACACAAAAATGAATTCGATTGGGGCTGAAGTAATCGAAGGTATTAATACCGCGATTACTATGGCAGAAAAAGATTACCGAGGTCTTGTGATTGCAAATGAGGGACAAAACTTTTCAGCAGGCGCCAATTTGGCGATGTTGTTCATGTATGCCGTTGACCAGGAGTTCGATGAAATCGATATGATAATTCGCACTTTCCAAAATACAATGACCAGAGCAAGATTTTCGAGCATTCCGGTCGTTGCTGCACCAGCAGGTATGGCCTTGGGTGGAGGATGCGAGCTATCGTTACATTGTGACGCCATCCAAGCGCACGCCGAAACATATATTGGTTTAGTTGAAGTAGGCGTAGGGCTGATACCTGGTGGGGGTGGTACTAAGGAGTTTGCCCTGAGGGCGTCCGATGAGTACCAGTCGGGAGATCCGGAACTAAATATTCTGCAGAAGTATTTTATGAATATTGCGACGGCCAGAGTAGCGACCTCTGCAGAGGAGGCAAGAGCGATGAATATCCTTCGCCCTTCCGACAGGATAACCCTGAATCGAAATAGACTGATCGCGGATGCAAAAGCAAGGGCGATTCAAATATCAGAAGCGGGATATACACAAGTAACAGAACGTAAAAACATCAAGGTGCAAGGTCAGTCAGGCTTAGCCATGTTTGGAGCGGGAGTCGAAGGGATGCGACGCGGGCATTACGCTTCAGATCACGACGCTAAAATTGCTCATAAAATAGCCTGGGTAATGAATGGTGGAGATCTTTCCACACCCACAGAAGTGTCGGAGCAATATTTATTGGATTTGGAGCGCGAGGCCTTTTTGAGTCTTTGCGGAGAGCCCAAGACACTGGAAAGAATTCAGAGTATCCTTTTCCAAGGAAAACCTTTAAGAAATTAAGTCGAATAAGAAACAACAAAATTATGAATGCATATATAGTTGCCGGATATCGATCAGCAGTTGGTAAGGCCAAAAAGGGCGGGTTTAGATTCTATAGACCAGATGACCTAGCCGCTGATGTGATCAAACACCTAGTCAGTAAAGTAGAAGGGTTTGATGCTACAGAAGTAGATGACTTAATTGTAGGGAATGCTATACCAGAAGCTGAGCAAGGTATGCAGATGGGTCGAATGATTTCTTTACTGTCTTTGCCTATCCAAGTACCGGGTATGATCGTCAATAGATATTGTGGTTCAGGCTTAGAAGCAATTAGCTTGGCATGTGCAAGAGTTCACGCGGGTACGGCTGAGTGTATTATAGCAGGAGGTACAGAATCTATGTCGCTAGTCCCAATGCTTGGTTACAAAACTGCGCTGAATTGGAAAATTGCTCGTGATACACCTGAGTACTATCTCGGAATGGGCCTTACGGCAGAAGAGGTAGCTAATGACTTCAACATTTCAAAAGAAGATGCGGATAATTTTGCAGTTGCATCTCACCAAAAAGCAGCCAAAGCTATTGCGGACGGAAAGTTTAAGGATGAGATCGTTCCAGTAGAAGTAGAAGAGGTTTATCTAGAAGGCGATACAAAGAAGACAAGGAAATTTACGGTTGACACTGATGAATGTGTAAGAGCAGATACAACTGCGGAAGGTCTTGGCAAACTTCGTCCTGCCTTCAAGCAGGGAGGTCAAGTGACAGCAGGTAATTCTTCGCCGACATCTGACGGAGCGGCATTTGTGATGGTGATGTCCGAAGCAATGGTCAAAAGATATAATCTCAAGCCGATTGCAAGAATGGTCAGTTACGCAGCAGCAGGAGTCAATCCACGAATAATGGGAATAGGTCCTGTCGACGCGGTACCTAAAGCCCTTAAGCAGGCGGGTCTCAAACAGTCAGATATTGACTTGATAGAATTGAATGAGGCGTTTGCTGCACAGTCCTTAGCAGTTATTAGGGAATTAGACTTTGATCCAAGCCGTCTGAATGTGAATGGTGGGGCCATTGCGCTTGGTCATCCGCTTGGTTGCACAGGCGCTAAATTATCAATTTCGCTATTCAACGAAATGAGAAGAAGAGAAAGTAAGTACGGAATGGTGACGGCTTGTGTAGGAGGAGGACAAGGGGTTGCTGGTATTTATGAGTTTTTAAACTAGAGCAAGTAGCTCAATAGCATAAGGCGTCAGTGATGTCGTACAAAGAGAAAGTCTGTGAACACTAATTCACAGGCTTTTTTTAATTATGCATCAACTTAACTTTCCTTTTAACCAGCGGTTTTCACGGAGTGGGGAACATCAGAGTATATTTCCATCAAGACACGCAAGTCGTAACCCAGCTGCGCCGTTATCTTTTGGCAAAACGTAACTTCTTGGTCGAGCACTTTACCATCGACTTTCATCAGAGGCACCATATTATAGAGGACATCAAACCGTTTATCTTCATCAAGTTCAGAAATACTGTTTGATCTTTCAGCGCCAAAGATGAGCTCCTCAACTTCGCTAGTCTCCATACCTCCATCCAGTGCGATCGTCGCAATGAGTTTCTTTTCAGAGGGATCGAAATTACCATCTGAGTGCGCAAGTTGCACCAACACTTCTACTTGATCTTTTAACATTGTTAAATATGGATTCCTGAAAAGTCACGGTAATTTTTGTCGTAGAAGAGCTTTAAAAAAATTAAAGCGGGATGACTGTTGTTATTTATGCTATCATCAGAAAAAAAAGTGGAAGGATCAGTGAAGCCACTAAAATCTGTCAACTCGTCATGACTAAGCTGCTTGAATCCCATACTCCAGTCATTGAATATGCGCTGATCGGAGGATCCTTCAATGAGTATTTGAATGTGATTATGCCTTGGATCATCGCATATTTTTGCGAAAGTACTTAGGACATCATCTCGGTCACCTTCCAGTAATTGAATAAACTTATCTTGAAGTAAAACCAACATACCTGAAATGCTTCTAGATTTATTGGAAGTCCAAGATTTATTTAACAAAGTCATTAGCTCTTGCGATGACCAAGTTATTAGGGAATGACTCGAGTAGACTAGGTAATGCTGCAAACCTGGGGGGATGGGTTAATGTAGATTAAATCTAATTAAACCATTTCACACATCTATACTGAGACAAGAGATTAAAGCCAGGTTTGAGGGTCGACTAATGGTTCTAAATAGAGTTCTGTTAAGGCATTAGTATCAAGTTCGTAAAGAGAGGGACTATGAATTTGAGAGGAGGGTATTTCTTTCAGCTCCGAAACCCAACGCCTAACGAAGTCACCTTTAGGATCATATCGTTTGGCCTGATTTAAGATATTGAAATATCGATGTTCCCTAGGGTCATTTCCAACACCAGCCACGTACATCCAGTTTCCCCAATTAGAACAGACGTCATAATCTATCAATTGACATTCAAACCATCTTGCACCCCAGCGCCAATCAATTTCAAGGTCGTTGACCAAATAGCTAGCTACATTCTGTCTTCCTCGGTTTGACATATAACCTGTTGATAGAAGCTCTCTCATATTCGCGTCTATAAAAGGCATTCCTGTCTGCCCAACTCGCCACTTTTCGAAAATGCTAATATTGTGAGCCCCTACTTTATTTTCTTCCTTGATTCCGTTGAGACGAAAAATTCTCTTCCCATATTTTTTTGCCACAAACCGAAAATAATCGCGCCACATTAGTTCAAAAATTAACCAGTAGGTCGACTCATTTTTCTTCACCGTTTGCTCAAACCTCTTCACCTCATGATAAATTGATCTTGCTGTAATACACCCGTGCGCTAGCCAAAGCGAAAACTTGCTTGAAAAATCAGTACCAAGAAGGTGATTGCGGGTTTTTTTGTAGTCTTCCAGTAGTGCAGTATCCCAAATGTAGTGGAATAGCCTATTCCAGGCGTATTCTTCTCCGCCATGAAAGAGGCTAGATTTATTGTCGCTAGCCAAAGCGTCTGCTCTCTCAAAGAACAAAGATGTTTCAGTCCAGTTTATATCTCCTGGAACAACGAATATTATCGGGCCATTTAGCGGAAGTCGGACAGCTGTAAATTTCTCATGCGCTTTTCGAAATTCCGTAAATATGTCAGAAAGGTGTGACAACGGCATCTGTAAGTCTTCCTGATGATACATTGTGGATTGCCAAACAAGGGTTAGCTTGATTTGATCTCGGTGCAAAGAAAGTTCTAAGGACTGCTCTTCTCTCTTTTCTTCATCCGTGACTTCTTCAGTGGCATATACATTTCGCACTCCGTACTGCTTGCAAAGCTTTGGGATAAGGGTTTGAGGTTCCCCCTCCAAAATAAGAAGGTCGCCGCTCAAAGATCGGATGTCTTTTTGCAAAGATTTGAGGCATTCTATTAGAAAACCGTGACGAATGGGGCCCATCCGGTCAAAACCAAGGTTGCCTTTTTTTTGCAGTGCAGGGTTGAAAATAAAGAGAGGGATGATCTCATCCTCATTATTTATGGCTTGTTGAAGTGTCTCATTGTCTTTTAGGCGTAAGTCATTTCTGAACCAAACAATTCCTCTATTTCTCATGCTTTAGTAACAGACAGAGCAGAGTAAGGGTTGAAACTATTCCCCAATCACCGAAATAAATATTTGTCTAGCCCCTCCGTTGTCCCGGTGTTCTCCAAAGTAGATGCCTTGCCATGTGCCCAGAACTAATTTTCTGTTTTGAATAGGTATTGTTATGTTGTTTCCCAGAAGGGACGACTTTATATGTGCAGGCATGTCGTCTGACCCCTCATAGGTATGAAGAAAACGCGTATAGTTTTCAGGAACCATTTCTGATAAGAAAGTTTCAAAATCTATCCGAACAGTAGGGTCAGCATTTTCATTGATCGTTAGAGATGCTGAGGTATGAAGTATGTGAAGGTGTGCCATACCATTCTTAACATGCGAATTTTCAAGGGCTTCGCTGACAATATGGGTAATTAAGTGATGCCCCCGGGCTTTTGGTTGAAGTGTGATTTTTTGCTGAAAAACGCCCATGTCCTAAAATTGATATTCAAATGCACCCATGTCCGGTAACGTGTCTCTGAAGCTTTCTTCCAAGTCAGAAGTGACGTTTGTAATAATTCCGGAGTTAATGGCAGGAGACAAAGAGTCTAGTCGGTAGTTAAAATTCAGTGGCGAGAGAAACTCGGGAAAATCAAGAATACTGGAAGTCAGGTTATCAATCAACGGTTCTTCCGAATAGATCATATTATTCTGAATGGTAGTTCTTGTCTCGGTTGGGTTCAAGATACTAAACACCAGATCAGATTCCGCAAGACCGCCCCAGACGATTGAGTTTGTCATTAAAACGTGGAGCGACTCCTGCAAAGCACCTGTTTCTGTGAGTAGATGATCTGCAAAGAGAACCAGAGGATCGTCTGTATTAATCTGGGAAGGATAGTTGGTCATAGTTGCATGGTTATAGGAGTAATTACCTCCGATCGCATGAAATGCAGCTCCTAGTCCAGTGTCGTAGATCAGTATATTGTCTGCTAATAGGTCTGTGCTAAAGGCTTGAATCCCAAATTGACTCATGTGTCGGATCGTTACATTTTGCAGTGTAATATCAGGAATGGTGTCCTGATCAGGTGTGCCGGCGCGAATTCCGATGCGACCGTTCTCAATGGTAGTATGTCTGAGAATATTATTTGTGCTTCCCTCCAAAAAGTAAATAGCATCCCATTGTCCAGGACTGCTCTGATATTCTGCATCAAGCCTTGAGTTAGAAAACATGACGGGTTGTTCGAAACTGCCATTTGCCAGAAGCTGACCTTGGACGAACAAAGCTGCTCCGGGATCAAATAAGACCATGCTGCCGGCGGAGATTTCCAAAAAGCAATTTGAAGGAACGAATAGCGTG
>JBLHTU010000094.1:0-13762 GCA_047627515.1 Cyclobacteriaceae bacterium
GAAGTATTATTCACCAATTTGGAAGGGGAGACAATTACTTCAGACTTTTTGGTGACGGAGTTCGGAGACTGATATTTCTTCCGCAGTTAGAAAATGTTTAACTTGAAATGACAGGTTAGACTTTTTTATGGATCCGCAATTGCAGACAATGATTGACAATATGCCAGCCAAGACAGGGAAGTCTTTGACGCAGTGGCTATCAATTTTGTCAGGACATACTTTTTCAAAACACTCAGACATAGTCAATTACCTAAAAGGGACACATGCTGTTACCTATGGGTTTGCTAATACGATTGCACATTTGTCGAAAGATCAAGTATCTGATTCCGCTGATCTGGTCAAGTTACAGTACGAGGGAAAGGGAGCTCTCAAAGATATTTATCAGCGATTGATAGAGATTCTTGATCTGATAGGGGATGAAGTAGAGGTAGCACCCAAGAAGACCTACGTCTCTCTTCGACGCAAAAAGCAATTTGCATTGATTCAAACTACAACAAAGACAAGAGTGGATCTCGGGATTAATCTAAAAGGTTACGATTCAACTGGTAAGCTAGAGCCATCAGGGAGTTTTAGTAGCATGGTGAGTCATCGAGTGCGTCTCTCTGAGGTATCAGACATTGATCAACAGGTGATAGATTGGCTTAAACAAGCCTACGAGCAGGCCCAGTAAGCTAAGCTATTCGTCACCAAAATTAATCCCTACTCCACGAGCTGTCTTAATCAGGTAATTGCCGGGGTCCACAAAGTTGTAATCTGCTGTAGCCTCCTTAAGAGAAACCGTTTCAATCGTATTATTTTTTAGTGCGACCATTTGACCAAATTTACCTTCGATCGCCATTTCCATTGCTTTAACACCAAATTGAGTAGCTAATATGCGATCAAAAGCAGTAGGGGAACCGCCACGTTGCAAGTGTCCGAGGACTGTTTCTCGAATGTCATGCTGGAAGCCAGCTGTTTTCAATTGATGAGATAGCTGATATGCTACGCCGCCAAGGCGGACGTTTTCATAGCCTACTTCATCGCTGGCTTTGGATACAAGTGTTCCATTTTTAGGTATGGCTCCTTCAGCTATCACAATATTGGCAAATCCTCTCCCTTCGTTATAGCGTTTTTCTAGCCGCTGTTTGATCAATGAGAGATCGTAGGGTATCTCAGGAATTAGGCACACTTCTGCACCACCAGCAATAGCTGAATGAAGTGCGATCCATCCAGCATTACGTCCCATTACTTCCAAGATCATTAGTCGATGGTGGCTTTCTCCAGTTGTGACAAGTTTGTCCACAGCGTCAGAGGCGATTTCCACAGCGGTTTGAAATCCAAATGTGTAGTCTGTTGAAGATAAATCATTGTCAATTGTCTTAGGAACACCTATCATCGGTAAACCCTTTTCAAATAGGCTCTGACTGATTCTTTGGGAGCCATCCCCTCCGATACTTATAACGGCATTAAAGCCTTCATTTTTTAAAAAACGGATCATTTGGTCTGATCTGTCTTCAGCAGTCCAGTTTCCTGAGGCGTCCTTCACAGGCCAATTAAATGGCCCTCCTTTTGTCGTCGTATGGAGAATTGTACCTCCTTTGGCATGTATACCAGCAACTGCTCGATTGTCCAGCCTAACGATTTCTTTAGGGTCTCTCAACACACCGTTATAAGCTTCTATGCTGCCGTATACTTCCCATTCATTGGTTCTGTCTGCACGTTTTACTATGGCCCGTATGACAGCGTTTAGCCCAGGACAATCACCGCCTCCGGTAAGGACAAGTACTTTTTTCATAAATTACTATTTGTTGTGTTGCACTGTATATTTCCATGAAGCGCACAAAATGATCCCTATTTCTTTTTTTGCAGGTTGGGCAATTTTAGAATGAATGACGTCCCTACACCAAATGTAGATGAGAGCTCAATCGTGCCGCTTACACGCTGAATGATTTCATGCACGATATACAGGCCTAAGCCGCTTCCTTCACTTCGAACGGTCGCTCTAAAAAACATTTTGAAAATATCATCTTGGTATTCTTTTTCAATGCCAGGGCCATTATCTGTTATTTCCACAATGATTCCAACATCAGAAGAGGTAAGGATGATGTTGACATATGGATTTTCTACGCGTGATGGGTCGTGATGTTTTACCGCGTTATTAATCAAGTTACTGAAAGCGATTTTCAACCTTTTGTCATCAGAATAAAAATCTGAGCTGAGTTTATTCTCAAAGCTGGTTGAGATCTTAGTAAAGTTTTTGGAATAACTAATGTCTTCCAGAATTCCTCTGATCATCGCATCAAAATCTATTTTTTTTCTAAAGTTTTCCAGCCTTGTATTCCTTGAATAGTCAATAATGTCTTTGATGAATGAGTCCAGTCTCATTACGCTGGATTCAATATGATCTAGGTATTCGTTAATATTTCCACTTTCTTCTGTTCTTGCTAATCTTACTAACCCCAAGACTGAGGTAAGGGGAGACCTTAGTTCATGCGAAGCAGAATAGACAAATCGGTCAAGTTCAGCATTGACTTTTGTCAATTTGATATTTTGTCGATTGATAAATGATAGCCTCCACTGATAGATAGCATAAAGAGTAAATAGTACAGTGAAGGTCGCCAATACTAGAAACCAATAGGTCTGATAGTAATGAGGTAATACCTGGATCGCTAAAACCGTAGATGCACTTAGCCATAATTGGCCATCTTCACTTGCGGCAACGATGAATTCGTATTCTCCTGGCGGCACATTTGTGTATTGAATAGTTGGTTCATCAGTTATGGGACTAAGTTCATCGTCAAAGCCAATCAATTGATACCTGTATCTATGCTGACCAATCGACCCGAAGCTTACCAGACTGAAGTCAATGGAGAGCCGGTTGACCTCCGGGTTAAGGATAATCGTTTCGTCCATGGAGACCTCTCTATCATCCAGTTTCACTTTTTGATATTTAATGGAGGGACGTATTTCTCTCGTGATTTTCAGTTCTGGGTTGACTATAGCCACACCGCCAAGCGTAGGTACGTACACTAGTCCATCACTCCCCAGGAGTGCGCTAGTAGCTCCAGTACATTCGCGGTTATTCATGCCATCAGACTCATTGAGTACTGTGTAAAACACTTTCTCAGCATCTCCTTTGACAAACGCATTCCAGTTCTTTTTTTCTATTTTGAGAATTCCGATGTTGGTAGTCACCCACAAATGGTCTTTTTGGTCCCAAACGATATCAAAAAAGGTGCTGCTGCGCTCAAAGCTTTCTAAAGGGACTTGAATTATTTTTTCTCCATCAAAATAGGCTGGCCCCACATTGGTTGTAAGGATAGCATTCCCATTTGACTCCAGATCAATGTTGAAAATGAGGATACCTGAATCGTCCTCTCTGATTTTGTAATTTTTGACTTCCCCATCGGCAGATATAATACTCATGCCACCCCCATTCGTGCCGACATATACTTCACCTAGATCATTGGTGGCAAGTGCTAGAATAAAATTTGATAACAGTTTATTATTCAGATCAAAAATTTCATTGATCTTTTCATCCTTGTACTTCACAAGCCCTCCAGATCGAGTCGCGAACCAAAAATATCCATTAATATCTTTTTTGATAACTCTAAAGTTGTTGGCGGGCATGCCAGTTGACATATCGATAAGTGACTCACGATTTCCTTGGACTTTCACTATGCCATTGTAAGTAGCTAGCCATAAAGTGCCGTCTTCTTCTTCAAGAATATTCCTAATACCATTGCCTTTCAGTGGCGTCTTTATTATACGTGTACTAATATTTTCGCCATCCCAGATATTGATATGATTCTGGTCCGTACCGATCATAATGTGCCCACTCTTATTTTCGTAGACGATGTTGACTAGCTCACTCTGGATTTCTGGATAGCTAATATTAGTCACAATGGATTCCTTAATTTGGACTAGTCCAGATCTATTAGACGTTAACCAAAGGTTACCTTCCTTATCAGCATATAGACTACTTATTCGTACAAAGGAGATGTCTTTTTTATGTTTTATTTCTTCTAGTTTTCCGTCTTTAGGATGGTATCGATAGAGCCCTGTTTCACCGCCTAGCCAATACGTTCCCCAATCATCCACATAGAAAACATTGATATACAGTCCTGCTAATTCAGGAATAGATCTGACCTTATTGTTTATTACTTTCTGCACTCCATTCGACGTACAGAACAGTGTTTCGTTTTGTTCATCGATGAATATGTCACTGACGTAGTTACTTACTAAGCCGTCTGAGATGTTATAATTCGTAACCTTATCGTCTTTGATGTAGAATAGTCCTCGACCTTCTGTACCTATCCATAAACCACCTATTTTGTCTGCCTTGATGCTGATAATTGTGATGCCTGCAAGTTGAGCCTCGCTAAATATGTAGGCAGTGTCTTTTTGAATAGTAAGAAGACCTGTATTCTGACCCCCAAAAAATAGATTACCTGATTCATCTTGATAGATTGCTCTGACGGATTTAGGAATGTTGATTAAGTCAGATTTGATGATCGATAGCTCTCCGTTTTTTAAATGAAGCAGACCGGTTCCCTGCGAGCCAAGGTAAATACTTTCATCATTAGCTAGCAGGAGTGTATTGACACCGTCTGTCTCCAGTAAATCTTCCGTTTTCTTATCATAAATGTCAATACGCTCGGAGTCGAATCGCATGAAACCATTGTAAGAGCCAATCCATAGTTGGCCATGTTGATCTGAGATCACTTTGGTGACGTTGCTTGATGAGAGACCATCTTTTGCTGTCCATGATGAGTAAGTCAAATCCCCAAGTGGGATAGAGGGGTCAAATCTCCTCTGCGATAAAAGGTTGAGACTCCCAAATAGGAGTGCCAGGGTTAGTAGGTATGAGCTAGCTAATTTCAAATTTTGTTGCGTTGGTAATGAAAGATACCAAAATGAATAAGTAATTCATAGCTGTTAGGATATCAAGTCACTAATTATTGATATCACCCAGAAGATCAATCAATATTGAACCGGCCCGCTTTAAGATCACTTAGAGCGGAACTGTTGCCGATAAAGTATTCATATTCCATGCTTTCTATTTTCCATTGTTGGTCCTTTGGATCAAACCAGGCCAAGTCTTCAATAGCTACACTTAACTCAATTATTCGGGTCTCTTTTGGTTGCAGGTATACCTTCAGAAAATCCTTCAGTAGTTTAACTGGTCGGTTCGCGGCAGAGTTGCTAAAACCTATATATAGCTGCACAACCTCATGGCCAGCTACATAGCCAGTGTTGGTGATTTGCACCTCTAGTTTCAGTGAATCGGATTTGACTAGAGTGACCTTATCAATTGCATCGTGATCAATTGCAAAGTCTGTATACGACTGTCCATAGCCAAAGGGAAACCTTGGCTGAATTGATTGCTTATCAAATAGCGTGTATCCATGGTAATAGCCGTAGCTGATTTCCGTGGTATATGGAGTGAAAAAGGGGTAGTCTTCTTCAGAAGAGGCAATTGAAAAAGGCAATTTGCCGCTTGGAGCCACGCTTCCACTTATAATATTTGCCAAAGCCGTCCCTTCTTCCATACCGCCGTACCAAGCGTATAGAATGCCTTCCACAGCTGGCAGCCATTCTTCCATATGGAGAGCACTTCCACCTTTGTAAACGACAATTACTTTGTTATTTTCATCAGTTGCTATTTTTATCAACTTTTCGTCAGCAGAACTTAGCCTCAGACTTTCTCTATCGCCTCCTGTTGTTGTTGCATTGCCAGTCCTACGACCTGCTTTTGCAGAGGCCTCTATTTCACTCTGATCTATACTGATGAACTCCCCTTCTTCTTGATAGGTATAACCCACGACTAATATTACTTCATCAGCGATTTGTGCCAGTAACTTGACCGAGTCAAGGTCAGAGCCATCGTGATGGAGTACAGTATGGCCCTTTGGTTCGTATAACCTTGATAGCCCTTTTAGGGGAGTGAGTACATAGGCAGGAGCGGCGTTGCTGCTTCCTTGGTCACCAGTATTTTCTATATCAGCAAGTGATCCAATCACTGCAAGCGTTTTTCCTTTACTAGGAAGTATCGGTAAGACGGAATTATTTTTCAAAAGCACCATGCTTTCTTCTGCTGCTCTTAAAGCGAGTTGCGTATGCTGCTGGTTCGCAATAATCGATCGATCTACTGTCCAGTCATTTGCCGCTAGCGCATATTTAAGGCGCGTGGATAAAGTCTGGTATACCAAAGTGTCAATCCTGGTTTCCGATAACTTTCCTTCTTCGATTGCTTGACTTAATACCTTATATTGATAGGCCTGTTGCGCAGGCATTTCTACATTGAGCCCCGCAATAGCGGCCTTGGGTCCGTCGTATGCACCCATAAACCAATCGGATGTAACGAACCCTTCAAATCCCCATTCTTTGCGCAGAATTTGATCTAATAGGACTTTGTTTTCACCCGCATAGTCACCATTGACCATATTGTATGCACTCATAATTGAAGCAGGTTGTCCTAGCTGAATAGTTCTCTTAAAATGAGGTAGATATACTTCACGTAATGTACGATCGTCCATTTTCACATTAATATAGTACCTAGAGTTCTCTATACTATTAGCAGCAAAGTGCTTCGGGCAAGCCATGATATGATTGTCTTCCAGGCCTCTTACTGCGGCCACACCAAATTGACCTAATAGCCACGGATCCTCTCCATACGTCTCTTGTGCTCTGCCCCAGCCAGGGTGTCTCAGCAAGTTGATGCAAGGTGTTGCGGCATAGTTGACACCATTGGCAATCATCTCCTTGGCAATCGCATCATTGATCTTGTATTCCAGCTGTGGGTTCCAACTTGCTCCCCGTGCCATAGCAACTGGAAATACGGTTACCCCGTCTACTTCTGGATGTAGGACTCGTGCACCCCTCGGTCCATCTGAAAGTATCCATGGTGGAATATTTAGTCTTTTATTGCCACCGGCAAAAATGTGGGGGAATCGCTTATGTATTAAAAAATTGAAAGCGAACCTGGGCATGACCTGCACGAAAGTCTCTCCATACAGTTGATCCACTTTTTCCTCAAAGGTCATTTGACTGATTAAGGACCATGCAGTATCTGAAATATCGGCAGGCGAATGAAGATGAGGAAATTCACTTTTGTCAAGTTTTACCGATTGCAAAGGATAGGTCACATTGACATACCATAAGATTGATAGCGTGAACATCAGTAAAACAAGTAGAACTCCAAGGGTAATCAGAGACCATTTAATAATTCTATTCATGTTCAATGCGATTGAAAACAGAGATCTCAGTTTCGAGAGAATCCCTTCTTGATTTTATAACCCACTTAATTTATGACAAAAGACAGATTATTGAAGCTTGTATTGGATGAAATGATGGTCTAGTGCTCAAATTGTTTTTCTTTGCGTTTTAGAACAAATTATTAAAGCATGCAAACAGCAACAATAAAGACAGTAAAGGGAGATATGAAAGTTGAGTTTTTCTCAGCAGATGCACCTAATACTGTAAAGAATTTTACTGATCTCAGCGAAAAGGGTTTCTACGATGGACTTACTTTTCATCGAGTGCTTCCAAACTTTGTGATCCAGGGGGGGTGTCCTGATGGTACTGGAGCTGGAGGCCCTGGTTACAATATTGACTGTGAATTGACCGGTGAAAACCAATACCATGACAGAGGTGTTTTGAGCATGGCTCATGCGGGAAGAAATACTGGAGGATCACAATTTTTCGTCTGCCATAGCAGAGACAATACTTCGCACTTAGACCGCAATCATACAGTGTTCGGAAAAGTGGTCGAAGGTTTAGACGTGATCGATGAAATTCGTGAGGGTGATAAAATCATCAAGATCGAGATTCATTCAAACTAAGCATTGGGTTTTTACCTTGGATTTATAAAGAGTCCGAGGTAAAACTTTTTAGTCTTCAAGGTCATGGCCCTTTGCCGCCCAACTGCGAACCTTCGTTCGGAAGAGTTCGTCTGCCCCTTCTGTCCAATTGTAGTTATCCCTTAGATATCTCATTGTATCCTTTTCGACTTGAGTATATGCTTTTCCGTCAGAAATCGTTGCAAAAATCTCCTCAGCATCTTGTTTGCTGATACGGCCATCTCCTTTGCCAGCCACAGACTCATCTGCTTTTAGGAGCGTCACTGCTTTATATCTTTTCCCATCTATTTGTTTGTAATAGGAGATTTTCTTAGCGGACAGTTCAGCACTTAGTACCTCTATTTCCCTTTCCTTTTCGGACATACTTTGCTCATGCAAGCTCAGTTGTTCTTTTAGGTCTTTGATTTCTTTTTTGAGCGTTCTATCATCGGATGCTTTTTTTACTGGGGCGGGTTTTTTCTTGGATTCCTCTTGAGGCTTTGCTTTTGCATCTACCAGTGCCATTTTCAAGTCTGTGCGCTCATTTTCCAAGGTTGATAACTGCTTTTGTAGGCTTTCTATTTCGTTGTTTTGCTCCTCATAAGCATTTAGCAAGTCCTGAAACCGAGCTTTCCAGTATCGGTGCGTAAAAAAGATACCTATAGCACAGGAAACGATTAAGAGTGCTAATATTTCTAAAATGGCAGTGGTCATGGTTGGTTGGTAATTAGGATGGTAACTCTTCTGTTTTGTTGACGATTCTTCTCTGAGGTATTTGGTAATAAGGGATCGTTTTGTCCCTTGCTACTTACCTTATAGACTGCATCTCGATCGCCAAACAGGACTTTGACAGCTATGGCTCTTTGTTGACCTAGTGCCATGTTATACTCTTGGCTACCTAGATCACAAGTGTATCCGGTTAGCGTAATGTTCAGTTTTGATCCTTCGTTGATTGCTGAGGCAGAATCCAATAAAACCTTCCAGTCGGAGCTGAGAATCGGCTTAATGGTATTTAAAGCAAAGCGAAGCTCATGCGAAAGCTGAATTTTGAGAGGAGGCTCAGGCAATATCTCAGGTTCGCTGAGAACAGGGCTAGTAACTTCTACTGAAACCACATCAGGCTCAGTAGCTGGTATAGGTACGGCAATTGATGGTTCATTTGTTGGAAAATCTTTGATATGCTTGACATAATACCATGTACTAAAGGTCGACCAAAGAACGAAGGCAATCAAACCCTGAAAGAAATGTGGATTCATCTCCTAAAGATAGGGAATAAACTGCAGTGTGTTACGAATTGAAAAAGGCACTATCGTCCATAAATATTCTTAAAACCTTAATTCTTATAGGTTGACAAGGTCTGGGTTGCCCATCTTTCCAGCTCGGTAATCTACTATGCATTGCTTGATTTGCTCGCGGCTGTTCATGACAAAGGGCCCATATGAAAAAACCGGCTCATTCAATGGCTCTCCACCAAGGAGAAGGAGCTCTGCACCCAACTTACTGAAAAGGCTTACTTGATCCCCTTGACGCTCAAACAAGGCTAGCTGCGTGGGTTTTAAAAGTTTTTGGCCAGCCAGTTCGACCGCACCTGCAATCTGGTAGGCAAATGCGTTGTGCTGACCATCGATCGGAATGTCTATGCGAGCATTTGGTCTGAGCTTTATATGATAATAAAATGCGGGAGTAAGCGTGCGTACGTTGGAATGAGCACCCCATAGCTTACCAAGGATTACTTTAATACTGTATTGTTCAGCAATTAAGGTATTCATTCGGTCATTGCGAAAAACGTACGTCTCAGGGGCTTCGAATTTGTACTGAGCAGGAGTATTCAGCCATATTTGAAAGCCATGATATTGTCCTCCTTCATCTACTAGAGACTGTCCAGATTCTTCCATGTGGATTGCTCCTCGACCTGAACTGAATAGCATAAAATCACCTTTCTCTATTTGAAAGTCATAGTCAAGGGAATCCTTATGGTGTCCACTTCCAGACATAAAGTAAGTGGTTGGCGTCACGCCTGCATGCGGATGGGCATTGACTCGAAGCGGTTCGCTACCAGCAGGTACGGCCGAGGGCCCAAATTCATCCAGAAGAATGAAGGGAGACACATGGTCCACATGATTGCCTGCAAAAGCTCTTATGACTGGCAAGGTTCCTACGCTGACTTTATCTGAAGATAGGATACGTCTAACTTTTCTGTCTATTGATATCTGGTATAAGCCGGATTCGCCAAGAAGTGAAGTTGAATGGGCTATAGTAAAACCTAGTATGGCTGATCCTTTTATGAACTGTCGGCGCTGCATCATGTAGGGTTTGAGGGATTAACAAGTTTTATAGTTCTCTATGAGATATTTGACCTCGTTGATTAGCTATGTCTCTGATCATTTTTTTCAACACAAGCTGGTCTGAATGACCAGCGTTTTATTCATTTGTCTTAATGGTGGCCAAAATAGGAATTTTTCTTAAGTCTCATCAATTTAGACAAATGAACCGCATTTTTCTAGCCACTCTTTTTCTTTTTCTAGCATTTCTGTCAGTGGCACAGGAAGGAGATTACTTCGTCTCGCATTTTAGTCCTACTTTCAACCAGAAAGAGCAGACCTATTTTGATTTAATTTTTACCGATACGGATGAGTTAGTCGCCGCTAACAGGGCCGGTATTGTAACATTTGATGGGGAAGATTGGAGTCTGATCAAGACACCCAGTGCACCTCTTTCTATTTCATTGGATAGTACGATGCACATGTATGTAGCTTGTGCTGACGATTTTGGAAGAATAGTCGTAGTAGATGGGCAACAAAGGTTTCAATCGCTTGCCAACGATCAGAACCATGGGTTGACTTTGAAATCACTTCATCACAAAGGGGCAATCTATTTCTTGCAAGGTTTTGCATTGCATCAGTATGATCCTTTGACGGGGGATTTAAAGACTTTTCAGGTGGATAGTGGGGAAGTCGAGCTTAATCAACTATTGGTCTTTGAGGACTTCTTATGGCTAGAAACATCTGCGGGTGCATACTACCTTAATGATTCATTGACGGCTGGTCCGAATATTTTACCAGATAGCAGCAGTATCTTATCATATGCCACTCACCAGAAAACAAGTCAGCTTGCTTTTGCGAGCAGCTCTGGGGCTGTATATATGTACTATGATCAGTTTCAGAAAGTCGAGGCGCTGGATGGTCTTGCAATCAATGACATGGCGTGGATATCCGAGGACCTGCTTGCTGTTAGCACCTTATCTGAAGGCATATTTTTCTACAGTTTGAGCACTAAGACCATCACTGGGCAAACTAATAGCAGTAATGGACTCTTAGACAATGAAATATTCGCAGTAGCCACAGATGGCTCTTCGGGCCTTTGGATCGCCAATACCTTCGGGTTTACAAGAGTAGCTCCATTGTTACCTATCCGTAGCTTCAATCATTATCCTGGTCTGGAAGGAAACCTAACTACAGCTGCCTACATAGATGGGACATGGAATATCGCAACCAGCAATGGCGTGTATTATTTTGATCAAATTGATAATTATAAAAATACGGTCTATTATGTCCCAAAAAAGAAGGTAGTAGTCGCTAAAGCTCCGGTTAAGCCTCAGCTAAAAACTACAATAACGGCGACTGGAAACCCGAAGATGAGAGCACGTGTAACTAACCTGCTGAGTAAAAGATCAGACGAGGTGAAGGATACAAGACAGGTCACGCTCCAAGCCAAGACAAGCGATAATAAGCCAGTGCTCAAGCAGCTTAGGAGTAGTATCTCTAAAGTTTTTCAGCCGGCGAGTACAGAGGGAGGCTTACTTTCACGCATTCATCTGCAGCGAGGCCAAGATAAAAAAATAGAGTACGAACGGCGTGTGAAAAAGACTCTGGTGTCGACTCAGTACTTATATAAAAAATTACCTGATGTAACAGAAAAGATAAAGCAACTGATCCCCTTTGATGGAAATATCATTGCTGTCACACCGTCTGGTATCATTGAGATTAACAAATCGTCAGCAGAGGAGATTTTTTCAGAGCCAGTACGCTATGTATTTCACAGCAAAGGGTCTAGGACATTGTGGATCAGCACTCAAATAGGATCAGTGATACGGCTAGAAAAAATTGATAATGTATGGGTAGAGGTCGAGACATTAGTTACCACTGGTGATATTGTACTGAGTATTTATGAGGATAGTAAAGGATTACTTTGGATGGCGGGTGCTAATGAGCTATTCTCAGTACTGGTGACAGATACAATCTCCCTGATAGCAGACACGTATCCACTCGAAAATCAGTTTTTTGATAACATCCGAATTACAGAGATCAAGGACGCGCTGTATTTGATTAATACTCAAGGAATTTTTACGGTGGATATGGAAAGTAATATGCTCGTCCAGGATGTTGCGATCATGGAGAAGGTAGGTTCTATAGTCAAACATCTGACCCAGTCTAATGGACGTCCTTGGATACATAATGGAGACAATTGGACCCGTATTGAGGAGAACGGATCGATTACACAGTTTAATTATTTGAAACTCTTTCCTCAGATGACTTATATCGAGCAGATCGGTGAGGAGCTTTGGTTGATAGATGATCATACCTCACTTTTCAAGTTTACGCCAAGTGAAAATGATAGTATACCTGCTTCTCAAATGTACTTTCGGGCCATCAGTGACCGTCGTGGCCTTCTACCGACTTCGGTTAGAAATCATAGCTTATCCTATGAACAAAATTCTGTTATTGTGGAAATGGCCAGACCTGATTATCTAGATTTAGTCAATGTAGAGTATCAATATCGGATGGTAGGACTAAACGAAAAATGGTCAGAGTGGTCTACCAGCAGTCGTTTGAATTTCAACTATTTACCACCTGGGGATTATAAGTTGGAAGTACGATCAAGAGACACATTTGGCCGAGAGCAGGAATCCGAACCTATTACATTCAAAATCAAACCACCGTACTGGCAGACAACTTGGTTTAGTGCTTTGCAGGTACTCTTTTTCACGGCACTGGTATTAATTGCGTCACGTCTCAATCGGCAGAAAAGTGAATCAAAGAAGAGAGTAATTATCTCAAATCTCTTGACGATCGTCACGATTGTGATGGTCATAGAACTGCTACAGAATGTTGCCGAGTCTTATTTTGGCGAGTTGGGTTCTCCGGTTTTGGCATTTGGGTTGGATGTAATGGTTGCTTTAGTGATTTTCCCCGTAGAAACACTTTTGAGACGAGTGGTTACAGGGGGGAAAGAAGCCATTGCTGCTTCTGATCTCAATAATGCTAGTGGATGAAACTACCAGCCTTTTTTTGAAGCGATTTTGATATTTACTGACCCAGTGACCTTTAGTTACTAGTTGTTCGTCAGAGCTACATTAATCTTAGAATGTCTGCGAAGATCGCCTCAAAATTTGGATAGCGTGATTCAATAAGTGTTTAGAGAGGAGTGATTATATAATAAAATGACATTCAGCTATTTTTTGCTAGATACCGGTCTAATAGATTATTTGTCTGTTTATGCAGCTTTTTCTTAAAAAACCCAGTCCATCCAAGTAGCGTACCAGTCCATCCCATCGCTTGGCCCGCCCATCGATGTAAATCAAAATGGTCTGAATGTTTGATAATTTTTCCATCGGCTATTTCAAATTGAGCAGTAATGATATTATGCACCTTTCGACTGGTTTTTGAAAAAGTATATTTTGCTTCCCAAGTAGCACTTGCCTTGGCGTCGCTCTCTTTTACCTCTTGAAAAGTAATGATAAATTCCTTGCCCTTCTGACTAGTAATTAACATCCTCCACATATTCTTGGCACGTTCGCCTAGGAGGATCCCAAAAGCAGGATCTTCAAATACGACATTATCGTCATAGCATGAAACCATTGCTTCAGCATCCATATTTTTGAAAGCTGTATAAAAATCTGTAATCAAGGTTTGCATAGCAGAAAGGTAGCAATTTTATCCTAC
>JBLHTU010000095.1:0-13672 GCA_047627515.1 Cyclobacteriaceae bacterium
ATGCCGCAGTTTATCTTGGCCACCTTCACAAGGCCAAAGTGCTACTTGGCAGTGCAACTCCTTCACTAGAATCATACTTTAACGCACAAGAAGAAAAGTACGGATACACGATCATGGATCGTAGGTTCGAAGATCAACCCTTACCAGAAATCGCAACAGTTGATCTGAAAAAAGCTAGAAAACAAAGAAAGATCAAAGGACATTTTACCAACGAACTGCTTGATAGCATTCAAAAAACTGTGTCGAGTGGCAAACAAGTAATCCTATTTCAAAATCAAAGAGGATATGCGCCGTTTATTCAATGTGAGAATTGTGCCAACGTACCCAAATGCCCTAATTGCGCGGTAAGCTTAACGTATCATATCTATCAAAATCAACTGATTTGTCATTACTGTGGCTACAAAGAATTCATGGACAGTAATTGCTCATCATGCAATCAAGATACGCTTAAGACGATGGGTGCTGGTACGGAGCAAATAGAAGAGGAGCTTCAGATCATGGCCCCAGATCTCAGAATCAAACGAATGGATCTGGATACTACAAGGAGCAAGTATGCGTACCAAGAAATCATAGATAGCTTTGAGTCTGGGGCGATCGATGTTCTGATTGGCACACAAATGGTCAGTAAAGGCTTAGATTTTGAGCATGTAGAATTGGTTGGAGTTTTTGACGCTGACAGAATTATTCATTTCCCTGACTTTAGGTCACATGAGCGTGCTTTTCAGCTCATCACGCAAGTCAGCGGTCGAGCGGGTCGACAGCATAATCGCGGGTCTGTGATGATTCAAACATCTGATCCATCTCAACCGATACTTCAGCACATTCGAGAGGGTCACCTTGACTTATTTTATGGACAGGAGTTGCATGAACGTCGAAGCTTCAAATATCCTCCCTTTTATCGGATGATTAAGGTAATCATTAGACACAAAGAGAAAGAAGTTGCCTATCAAGCAGCTATGAAATATCACCTCCTAATACATCAGACATTGGGAAATGAGCGACTTCTAGGTCCTATCGAACCAATTATCAACAGAATCAGAAATCAATTCATAGTTGAAATTCATATCAAACTAGAAAAAAATATCAAGAACCTACAGGCAATAAAAGATTATCTCCTTGGTTCTAAACTTAGCTTAGTAGCTTTGTCTGACTATAAATCAGTGCTAGTGCATTTTGATGTAGATCCCCTGTAATGAGATTCAATTTTACAATGATCTTGCTTCCTTTTCTATGTTTGATCGCTTGTGAAGTGGTGGAATTAGAAACCACTGTTAAAGAGCCTTTTATCTCCATGAGCCTACTAGATGGCAAAAGGATACGAGATATATCCGACTCGCTCATTACAGTCCAGGCTAGTGCAGATGACCTAGCATCCCAAGAATTAGCACTAGATAATACAATTATTATCTGGCTTGATTCACTTGAGAAGTTACAGGCAGGCATTGACACAGGGAATGTCTCCTTAGAGAATTTGTTTGCAGACGTATATCTACTGTTCCAAATGGATTCCATTTCTAGCGAGGAACTAGCGCTCGCGATTGCCACAAATTCAGAAGAGTTTGATAAGCTAGAATCTATCGAAACTATTCTTGATGAGGGACTGATCAAACTTGATTTTATCCGGTCCATCCATAGCGGATATGTGGATGAATCATTTCAAGATAGCCTTGGCTCCTATCAACTGTTTTTGAATATCAACGATACGATCAGTTATTACGAAATCGGATTTAATGACAACACATTTCAGCTTTCTTTAAGTCACCAGAATTCTGAAGAGCTTAATACAGATCAATCGGTCAGTATCAATTTTGAAGACTTGGTCTTAAATAGCTACTCTTTTGATAGCACTTATCTTATCTGTCCAAATAATAACTGTAATGCAAATACGATTACTCTTACTTGTTATTACTAGCCTTTCGGCAGGCCTTTTGTATGGTCAGGATACGGTTCAATTCAAAGCGCCAATAATTAGTCCCAGCATTCATTGGGATTATGGAAAGACCGCGACCACGTGGACTGCCTTCGAATCCAAAACAGAATTAGGCTTTAACCTGATGATCCTTGATCGATACGAATTAGTAACGGAACTGGGACGTGCTACACTGAATCCGAATCAAGGATTTAAAAACATTCGATATGAGGTCGATGGTCAGTACCTGCGAGTAGGACTTGGCTATCTAGGTTATATAGATCCGAAAAATAGAATTGGATTACGGGTGATGTACGGTCAGAGTCAATTCGAAGATAGTGGTGCTGTCCTTATCGATTCAGAATCAAACTACAATCTGCCCTATGAGCGTGCATTTGCAAGAACTGACTTAATGGCTAGCTGGGGAGAAGTGGTGATTGTGAGCCAGCGCTATGTCACGCTTAAGAAGAGTGCTTCTCCCGACGCTTGGATCAATCGCGTTGCATCGATTGGGGCATTGTTTAGGTATCGGCAATTGTTAGCCAGCTCTGACACAGATAATATACCACCGTATTACGCAATTCCTGGCTATGGAAGAGCGACTAGTGACCAACTTGTCGCCTTCAATGTTTTCTTAAGAATAATGATTTTCTAGAAAGACCAGTCATCATTAAGCCTACTAATGGCAAAATGTGCAGTCATGTCAAATTGACAAGGAACAATAGAAACATAGTTATTTGCAATAGCCCATTCATCCGTATCCTCACCTTTGTCATGATTAATGAAATTGCCAGTCATCCAAAAATATTCTCTTCCGTGTGGGTCAATTCGACAGTCAAATTCCTCCTCCCACCTAGCGGCAGCTTGCCTACAAATTTTAATTCCTTTGATGACTGTGTTCTGAATGGGAGGTATATTAACATTTAGAGCAATACCCTTTGGTATTTTTTTTTCCAGCACCTCGTTCACAATCTTCAAAATGTGTTCATCCACATGGGAAAAATCGGCACCTTGACTAAAATCACAAAGTGAAAACCCGATGGCTGGAGTACCCTCGATTGCTCCTTCAATAGCGGCACTCATTGTTCCAGAATAAAGCACACTGATGGCTGTATTGCTGCCATGGTTGATTCCGCTTACCACCAAATCAATCTGCCTGTCTTTCAATAAATGGTGCTTCGCCAACTTTACACAGTCCGCTGGTGTACCACTGCATTGATAGGCCTCTATTCCGTCAAATATCCTACTCTTTGAAAGACGAAGGGTATCTCCTACAGTAATGGCATGCCCCATGCCTGATTGAGGGCTATCAGGTGCCACAACAATGATCTCGCCAAGAGATGACATTAAATCTACTAGCTTTCGAATTCCTCTGGAGGTGATCCCGTCATCATTAGTAATGAGAATCAGCGGTTTTAACATAGTCTTTTAGATTGAATTGTAAAAGGAAGTAATTCGGATCAGATCTTTCATCTCATTGGTCTGCAGTCTATTTGACCGCATAAAGTCTTTTATCTTATCTCTCTTGTTACTCATTATCCTATATAAGTCTTTTCTGGAGCCATCAAAGTAGATCATATCACCATTCTTCTTCAAAAAGTAATAATCATAGTTGATCCTATTCTGTATCACACCAGCCCCACCACTCCAGAATGGATTCGTAGAAGTCGCAGTCTCTTGAACAATTTTTTCTCTGGCAAGAAGAGATAGTCCGCCCTCGTAGAGAAGCTCAAAAATGACAGGTGTTTCGTAGTTGCCTCTCAGCTTATACGGAATAGTATAGAACTGGCGATAAGACCGATAAATATTATCAAATATTTCGAAATAGAACACTTTGTAACTACTGAAAGCTCTAATACTACTTGCATTGGCAAATTGTAGCATATTGGTTTCCATGTCATAATTCACCTTGCCAACTAACGTATCTTGATCCACTGATACGATAAATCCCTCATGCCAAGCTTCCGTAGACAGCTGGCCATGAGCAGTTAGAATGGCAACAAATAGTATAACCGAAAAGATGTACTTCATTCGCCTCTCAAAATTTCGTGGCCCATTTTATCGCGCTTTGTTTCAAGGTACTTACGGTTGTGTTTGTTTGGAAAAATTTCAATCCCCACATTCTCCACAATTTCTAGACCATACCCTAAAAGTCCAACCCGCTTTTTCGGATTATTGGTAATTAACTTGAGCTTGGACGCTCCCATGTGTCTTATGATTTGCGCACCGACACCATAATCCCTTTGATCCATTTTGAAGCCCAATTCTAAATTAGCCTCAACCGTATCCATTCCTTGTTCCTGCAGCTTGTACGCTTTAAGCTTGTTTTCCAGACCAATGCCTCTTCCTTCCTGATTCATATAGACAATCATTCCTTTACCCTCTTCCTCAACCATAGCCATCGCACTGTGCAATTGATTGCCACAGTCGCATCGACATGATCCAAAAATATCTCCTGTCATACACGATGAGTGAACTCTCACCAAAATAGGCTCATCTTCTTTCCAAACCCCTTTGTACATCACCAAATGGGTATCACCCGTATTAGTCTGTCGGAACGCTTTGAGGTTAAAATCACCATGTTCGGTAGGCATCTCCACATCAATCAATTCCTCCACTAATGATTCATTCTTCAAACGATACTCGATCAAATCCTTAATCGCCACCAGCTTCAAATTGAATTTTTTAGCAATGATTCGCAAATCAGGAAGCCTGGCCATCGTTCCATCTTCTTTCAATATCTCAACAAGCACACCAGCAGGCTCCAAGCCAGCTAATCGGGCAAAATCGATAGTCGCTTCGGTGTGTCCTGCACGACGTAACACACCTCCTGTTTTTGCCTTCAAGGGGAAAATATGTCCAGGTCGACCCAAATCTTCTGGTTTTGTGTTTTTATCAGCTAATGCCTGAATCGTTTTTGCTCTATCAGAAGTGGAAATTCCTGTCGTGGTACCATGACCAATCAGGTCCACACTGACTGTAAATGGAGTCTCGTGAACAGCTGTATTTTTACCCACCATTAGATCTAAGCCTAACTCCTCACACCGAGCCTCGAGCAAAGAAGCACAAATCAGGCCTCGGCCCTCTTTTGCCATGAAATTGATCACATCAGGAGTAACTTTTTCCGCTGCACAAATAAAGTCACCTTCATTCTCGCGATCTTCATCATCAACAACGATGATTATTTCACCATTACGTATGGCTTCAATGCCCTCTTTGATTGTGTTCAATTGTTGTGCGTTTTCCATATATGATGTTTATAACTAGCTTACTTCTATTTCGTTGTTACGTTACCGAGAAATTTTGCGATATCCACTTCTATTTGCTTTAACCCCTGAATTTCATCTAGGATATCATCGACCTCCTCTGCACTCGCTTTTTTGAGCTTATGATGTTCTAACTCAATTTGATGCTGAATGATTCGAAATTTTAATCTAAGAATATTACTCAGACTTACCTCTCGCAACTGATCTCGCTCCATAGGAATGATGATGTCATATTTTGACGTCCAAATGGGAGATACTTCATGCTTCTGTGTTACCAAATCGATAACCTTGCTGCTCATCTCTTTATCATCTAATGATAGTAAGTATTCGGCATCCGTCAGTTGGCCCTCTTTCGCTCGTTCCTGAATAATACCAAGAATTTTTTGATAGATTGGATGTGTGAAATGAATTCCCTCTAATTCCCTCAAAAAGTACGCCGTTACACTATACTGTTGTTTATCTGATTCGATTTGCAGATCACCATAATTAATCAAGACCCTGATGCTTTCCTGTTCCTGATGTGCAATGATTTGCTGAATATCTAGCGACTCAATCTGCTCATCAGAGACAGGGATAAGCTGATCCTCAAGCGATTGGATCTCTCTGACTTCTAGTCTAGGTTTATTGGCGCTGAGCTCTTTCTTTAATTGCTTATTAAGTTCGACAATCAGCACAGCTTCGCTGATATCTAACAGATTACTACACTCTTTTACATACAAAGACCGCTGTATTGCATCCTGTACTTTAATGATGCTATCAATAATATCATGTATTACCCCAGCTTTTTTGATCGGATCATCTTTGACATCTTCAAGAAGGATCTGAGTCTTAAAACGGATGAAATCTACGGCCGAATTTTCAAGAAAATGTGCAAAAGCGGAGGTACCTAGTGCCTTAGCATGACTATCAGGGTCTTCGCCTACGGGAAGCGGTACAGCTTTTACATTAAGCCCTTCCTCTAGCAGAATATCGATTCCTCGAAAAGAAGCTCGTATCCCTGCTGAGTCACCATCAAAAAGGATGGTCACCTGCTTTGTGTATCGTTTGAGCAAACGAGCCTGATCCGGTGTCAAAGCTGTACCAGATGACGACACTACATTCTGAACACCAATTTGATGAAGAGATATGACATCAGTGTAACCCTCTACTAAGTAGCAATTCTCTGCTTTTCTGATAGCTTGCTTGGCCTGATACATCCCATATAACACTTTACTCTTGTTGTAAAGCTCTGTTTCAGGACTGTTGAGGTACTTAGGTTGTTTTTTATCATTGGTCAGGATCCTAGCGCCAAATGCTATCACCTTACCTGATATGTTATGGATTGGAAAAATCACCCTTCCTCTGAATCGGTCGTATACCTTTCCTTCGTCCTTTTTGACTATCAGACCCGCTTCTTCCAACAGCAACTCTGAGTGCCCTTGAGTTTTACCTTCTTGATATAAATGGTCCCAAATATTCAGACTATAACCTAGTTTGAATTCTGCAATCACCTCATCATTGAAACCACGCTCTTGGAAGTAACTTCCTCCGATCGAGCGGCCTTCTTCATGCTCAGCTAGCAAATGTGCGAAGTATTCGGCAGCAAAGTTCAAAACGATATATAGCGACTCTTTTCTGTTCTGCTGCTCTAAGTCCTGATCAGTTAATTGCTCCTCCTTGATTTCTATCCCATACTTATTGGCTAGGTGACGCAAGGCTTCGGTATACGACATCCCGTCTACTTCCATAAGGAAAGTAATCGAATCTCCTCCTTTGCCTGAACTAAAGTCTTTGAAAATACCTTTGGATGGAACAACGTAAAAGGAAGGCGTTTTTTCGGCTGTAAAAGGACTGAGTGCTTTGTAACTAGAACCGGATTTCTTCAAAGTCACATAATCTCCGACCACATCCAGGATATCCATCTGGTTTTTTATTTCATCTATGGTGACTTGGTTGATCATTCGGGTTGATTATTCACTTCAAAACTAACTTATTCTATTCTTTATTTGTTGAAACAGTTGGCTATCGTAACATTGCAAAAGCATTAAACCCTATTTATGTCCGTCACGAAAGAAAAAATACTAAAAGCACTAAGCGAAGTACAAGATCCTGATCTTAAAAAAGATCTTGTGACGCTGGGAATGGTTCAAAACATTGTCATCAATGAGAACTCAGTGACGTTGGATATTGTGTTAACGACTCCAGCATGTCCGCTGAAAGAAGTGATCAGAAAAGATTGCGAAGGAGCATTGAAAAGACATTTTGAGGGAGGCGTCACATTCGACCTTAACATGACTTCAAATGTCACTAGTACTCGATTGGATAAAACACCCATTCTTCCCAATGTGAAAAACATTATTGCCATCGCGTCAGGAAAAGGTGGTGTTGGGAAATCTACTACGGCGGTTAATCTTGCAGTAGCGCTCGCGAGGACCGGAGCAAAAGTGGGTTTAATAGATGCTGACATTTCAGGTCCATCGATCCCTACCATGTTTAACTGCGAATATGAGCAGCCGACGGTTAGCAATGAAAATGGAAAAAATCTGATTGTCCCTATTGAGCAATACGGAGTTAAAATCATCTCTATAGGATTCCTAGCTTCCCCTGAAGATGCGGTTGTTTGGAGAGGCCCCATGGCAAGTTCTGCACTTCGACAATTTTTAGCAGATACAAAATGGGGGGCCCTAGATTATTTACTAATCGATCTACCGCCTGGTACTAGTGATATACACTTAACTATGGTTCAAACCGTCCCTGTTACTGGAGCGGTAATAGTTACGACACCTCAAAAAGTCGCACTGGCAGATGCCAAAAAAGGAATTGGGATGTTCAAACAAGGTCAAATCAATGTACCGATCCTAGGATTGATTGAAAACATGGCCTACTTTACTCCTGAAGAATTACCTGATAACAAGTATTATCTTTTTGGTAAAGACGGCGGAAAAGATTTAGCAGAGAAGCACGATATCCCATTTCTGGGTCAAATTCCTTTGGTGCAGTCAATAAGGGAAAGTGGTGATAGTGGTTATCCAGTAGCTTTAAAAGATGATGCTAGTGGGATAGCATATAAAGAGTTAGCAGAGGCGTTGGCAAGACAAATTGCGATAAGAAATGCCTCGCAAAATAAGACGGAAGTGGTTGAGATTACAACACAATAAGTACCATGAATGATCAGTTACTAGAAGAAATAGAAAAAGCACTAGACAATATCAGACCTTATCTCCATGCTGATGGTGGCGATGTGAAAGTGCTCCGATTAGAAAACGATGAAACATTGGTAATAGAGCTATTAGGTAATTGCGTCTCATGTCCAATGTCATCAATGACACTAAAAGCAGGCGTTGAAGAATCAATCATTCGATCTGTACCTCAAATCAAAAAAGTGACTGCAGTCAACGTTATGCCACTAGAAAATCAGCCAAACAGTACAGCTACTATATGATTTAGGCGTTCATGAAAAGGTTTACCCTCATTTTGATCTGTCTTTGCGGCGGTTTCCTTACTCATGGTCAGGAGAAATGTGGTGTTAACGATGCCTATTTCAATGCACAAAAAAACCAAAGCACAAAGTTTGAAAATTGGATCCGGGCAACAAAAATAGGAAGGTCTTCTAACGTTGTGCTTTCAAAAAACAGCACGCTATATCAAATCCCAGTTGTGGTACACATCGTTCACAACGGGGATGAAATCGGTACCGGCACCAACCTAGGTGATTTGAGAATTCAAGAGCAGATCGACATCTTGAATAAGGATTTTCGCCGCACTACTAAAGATACCCTTCTCACTCCTCTTCGCTTCTTACCTGTGGCCGCTGATACTCAAATTGAGTTTGTTCTTGCCAAAAGAGACCCAGAGGGATTGCCCACCACTGGTATTGTGCGTGTGCAAGGGAGTCAGAATGGATATCGTGTCAGCGAAATAGAAAGCATTAGTGATGACCGTTTGCTCAAAGCTGAAAGCAATTGGCCGCCAGATGAATATCTAAATATATATGTCACCGATTTACTTAATGGTTTTCTGGGTTATGCCAAGTTCCCATTCGTGGAGCTGGAAGGTATAGATGATCCGAATGGTGAGGCGGCGCTGGATGGTGCCGTTGTCGATTACCAATATTTTGGTCTCAACAGCAACACCGGAGGCTCATTTGAAAGCTTTGGTCGAACACTTACGCATGAAGTCGGTCACTATTTTGGGCTTCGCCATGTGTGGGGTGATAGTCAGAATTGTACATTCGATGATTTTTGTGAGGATACACCTTCTCAATCAGAATCTTACAACCGGCAATGTCCGTCTGATGAGCCTCAATCCTGCGACTCTGAAGATATGTTCTCCAATTATATGAACTATACCAATGATGCCTGCATGAATATCTTCTCAACTTGTCAAAGAGAAAGAATGCGATTTGTGATCGAAAATGCCCCTCGGGTAAAAGAACTTCCTACCTCCAGAGCTTTACTAGACCCGATCGTAACACAGAATGATCTAGGCGTTAGACGTATACTTTCTCCAACCTCTTCTATTTGCAATAACGAGGTCTATCCCGTGATAGAGGTACGTAACTATGGCAAAAACACAATTGCCAACGCTTCCGTTCGATTGTATATCGACGGCCTAGAAATAGAAACTGCAAATGTCAATACAGAGATTCAGTCCTTACAAACTGCCATCGTAAACTTTTCACCCAGAAGAATCACATCAAACGAAGGTTTTCAAATGCGTTTCGAGATTTTGACGGTGAACGATACGTTGGACAATAATTCGGAAAATAATGAAAAAACGGTGCTAGTAGATGCTTTGATTGAGTCCTTTCTACCCTATTTCAATAGCTTTAACGATGGTCAATCTCTGGCAAGCAGAACGGATATACCAGCAGGAGCAGACTGGCAAGTAGTAACTGCCCCTTTCTATACTTCCAACAATCAAGCAGCAAGCGTCACGTTCAATAATTCAAGTTATCTTGGAGATGAAGCTTATTTATTATCACCATTATTTGACTTATCAGCTCTTTCGTCTGCGGAACTTAGCTTCTACTATAGCTATAGCATACTAGACCAAATCAATACGGAGG
Organism: Cyclobacteriaceae bacterium; assembly: GCA_047627515.1. Taxonomy (GTDB): domain Bacteria; phylum Bacteroidota; class Bacteroidia; order Cytophagales; family Cyclobacteriaceae; genus JAYPLE01. The sequence continues at coordinate 10,223 of JBLHTU010000095.1, forward strand.
ATGCATTGCAAGTGGTCATTTCTAAAGACTGCGGAGCTACATTTCTACCAGAGGACATTATTTTTCAGCGTACTGGCCGCGACCTAATTACGGCCCCTACTTTTCCAAGAACTCCTGATGACTGGGAACAGGTCGAATTGAATATCACACCTTATGCAGGCAACCCCAATATTCGCATTGCGTGGATCGCACAGCATGGCGCCAAAGGTCAACTCATAGTTGATAGCATTTCCGTTGCATCTACTTCTCTGAAGGCAAGGGATATTGGTATCCGATCCGTCAATAACTTACCAGTAGTCACTTGCGCGAGCTCTATTATCCCAGGTGTAAATGTCCGAAACTACGGCTTCCAGACAATTAATTCATTCGATGTCAGGTACTCTTATCAAAACGAGTCAAATACACTCACTTTCACTGACCTCAACATCCCATCTGGAGGTGAAGAACTTGTTAATCTACCGATCTCACGTCTTGAAGACGGACGTTATGAATTCGAGATTGAGGTATTGAATCCAAATATGGGTGTGGATGAATTGGAGCCAAATAATAGCTTTAATTATGAAGTAGTGATCGACAATGAATCACTGTCATTACCTAGCAAAGTAGATTTCGAAACAGCGCATGAGTGGATCAATAGCAATCCCAAAGGTGAAAGTTTATGGAGTAATACCGAAACTGTAAATAACTCATGGATCACTGCAAATGGTTTCTCTAACAGCCAACTAACAAGTGAACATTGGTTTGTCAGTCCGCTGCTGTTGACTAATAGCTTAGATAGTTTAAGTATGCAGTTTGACTATGCGTACAAGGCTCGAGGAGGATTTAATGATCGGTTACAAATTCTGTTATCGAGCAATTGCGGAAATGATTTCACCACAACGCTCTTTGATCAAACGTCGGATCAATTGACTGATGAACTGAGTTTCGTTCAATTTATCCCGCAAGAAGCCAATGACTGGCAGAAAGTTTTTATTGATCTCACGGATTACGTAGACTTATTTCAATTAAGGATTGCATTTGTTTTCACAAACGGAAACGGAAATGACCTACACATAGACAATGTACAGTTCTATCAAACTAGTAACCAAAACCTTGTTCGATCTGTCGAACCTTATATAATATATCCTAATCCAGCTACGGACTTCGTTTCGGTCGCGTTAAATCTCCCCAATAAGAGTTTACTAAAACTCGTGATGACTGATATGAGTGGACGAATTGTAAGAAATCAACTGATAGATAATGCCATCAATCAAAACATAAGAATTGAAACCCAAGATCTTAAAGGCTTCTACATTCTACACCTAAGCACAAAAGACATACAGGTATCCAAAAGGATTTTTATTAGAGATTGATTATCTCTATCCTTGGCAGACTAATTTTGAGGAACAAAAAAGGACAAATGAAAAAAAGCCTAGCTATTCTATACGGAGGACGATCGGTTGAGCACGAAATATCAATCAGATCAGCAAAGAATGTCATAAAGGCTATAGATACCGAGCGATTTGAGATCATACTATTGGGAATTTCTAAAGGAGGAAAATGGTTCGTATGCCAGGACATAGATATTTCCATCGAAATGGGAAGCGAAATCACTTTATCTCTAAGCGCTCTCCCAAAAATATTTAACTTCAATAGTACTGCAGTAGGGATAGATATTGCCTTCCCATTATTACATGGCACTGACGGAGAAGATGGAGCAGTACAGGGTTTTTTCAAAATGATTGGGATACCTGTGGTTGGCAGTGATGTCACAGGCTCAGCTATTGCCATAGATAAGATACTATCCAAGCAGCTTTGGCAGCAAGCTGGTATTCCGACAGCTGAGTTTGCTTCATTTACAACCGAAGAGATTCAGCAGCAGACATACGAAAATTTGTCTAGTCGATTTGGGAACACCTTTATGGTGAAAGCTGGCAATCTAGGATCGAGTGTTGGTGTTTCTAAGGTTACGGATCAAAGGAGTTATCTAGCTGCCGTCAAAGAAAGTGCAAAGTATAGCAGTGAGCTTTTGGTGGAGCAGTTCGTTTCTGGAAGAGAATTAGAATGCGCAGTTCTAGGAAACGGAAATAATATTGAATGCTCTAATCCCGGAGAAATTATATTGAATGCATCCTATGATTTCTACAACTATGAAGCAAAATATGAGAACGAAGACGCAATAAAGATTGATATTCCCGCTCAACTAGATCAACATATAATCAGTAGTATCCAAAACGCTTGTAAGCAAGCTTTTCAAGTATCTAGGTGCTGCGATTATGGAAGAGTAGACTTATTTCTGACAGACGAAAATAAGGTTATCATTAATGAAATCAATACAATTCCAGGATTCACTGACGTTAGTATGTTTCCGATGCTTTGGAAAGATTACGGCATAGAATACAAACAATTAATTAATAAAATCATTGACCTGTGTTTAGCAAGATGGAAAGAGTCTAGCATTCTTTCTACTGATTACAAGACGAATATCAATAACTAAAAAACAACTATGAGTTGGTACGGAGCCTCACGAAGACGAGACATATTCAAACATCTCTTTTACACCATTTTTCTAGGTGTCCTTATTGTATTGATATTTTTTTATATCGTACTGCCCGTCACAACTAATCACGGAGAAACAATTACAGTACCTGACGTTGTTGGCATTCCTTTTAATGAGCTCTCTGTCCATTTGACAGATAGGAATTTAGCATTTGTCATCACTGAAGACTCCGGGTTCTCGGCAACCTACCCCCCACTTACAGTACTAAAACAGTTTCCGCAGCCTTATTCGAAAGTAAAGGAAAAGAGAAAAATATATTTAACATTGAATGCCAGTACGCCACCTATGGTAAGGATGCCCAACTTGGTAGAAGCCAGTCTTAAAAATGCACAGATGGTGCTAGCAACGTATGACCTCAAGCTTGGAAAAAGAACATATGTTCCAGATCCTTTCTTTAATACTGTACTGAAGCAAAGTCTCAACGGCGCTCTTATTGCTCCAGGAGAGATGATTCCTAAGGGAAGTACATTAGACCTAGAGATTGGAGATGGAAGGGGTAATATCAACTTAGAATCGCCCAACCTCGTAGGTCTGGATGAGGAAAGTGCAAAATTTGCGATTATCGGTTCTGGGCTTGAAATTGGACAATTGTCATATGTTCTGGAAAATGAAGCTAGTATTCCATCAGAAATTGAAGGAGAAGAAAACATAATCCTACAAGTGAGTCCTGGAGATGTTGTAAAACAGCGACCGACCAAAGGAAGATCAATGCGGATCAATCAAAAGGTAGATTTGTGGATTTATAAACCGGACACTGTACACGTAAATACATCGATACTCGATCAGTGATCAGGCTCATATCATTTTTTCTTTTTTTCTGTATTCAGCTGACAGTAGCGGCGCAATTCAAATTAATCTCTACGAGTAGCCCTTCACAACCATTTGCAGTTACTAGCATGCTGCAAGTCGCT
>JBLHTU010000096.1:0-13649 GCA_047627515.1 Cyclobacteriaceae bacterium
AGTCGATCATTCTGCGCATTTTCACCGGATGGGTATAACCAGCGCTCTGCACTTACTCCGTAGGTGAATCGCTTTGCGAAGCTTCCTAAGTAGCCAGCAGATATCATGGTTAAGTTATAGTTTGGCGTGCTTTCGCTATTGAAAAAGCCCGTTATATCGCCATAAATACCACTTTTATGATACATGATGATGCCGGGTGAAAAGCCAAACTGACTAACACCATAGTCTCTACCTACATAGATCGTACTACTAGAATAACTTGCCCTAAAGACAAGTTCAGTTTTTGGTCGCGTAGAGAGATTTATAACACTATCAAACAGATTAAATATGCTGATAGAATCCAGCTCCGCCTCAAGTTTTGCCAATTCTGCGGCGTAGTCAATTGTTTGTCCATATGTCAAGGTTGACATGGTCAATAGTGCTAAAGTGATGATCCATTTTCTAAAACTCAATTGTTACGTTGCTGCTTCAGTCTCTGATTATTTATCCTTTGCTTCGCTTGACTGTTAGTTCGCACCCTTTCTACTAGCATTTTTCTAAAATCTGATTCAGCTCCTCTCAGTTCCATCATCTGTCTGGAAGAGATTACATTCAACATCTTGCCAGAATAGTTTCTTTCGATTGCTAATTGATTCTCTTTTACTTCCAAGCCTAACTCAAGCAAGCGTTTATTCTCTTCTTCACTTGCTTTCTTGGGGTCAATCATTTTTCTGGCATCATTATACACCATCCGTGCTTCTTTTTGCTTGTTGAAATACTCATTGTAAATCGGCCAGAATTGTTGTGCTTGCTCAGGGGATAGTTGTAATCGACTAGAAATCAAGGCGATTTTTGCTGTTTCAATTTTATTCAAAGTTTCACTTGTTTGTGCTTGGCCAAACAAAGCAAAAGAGGATACCCAGAAAGAAATCAATAGGATTACATTAGTTTTCATATGTCAATTATTCCGTATTCTAAATATAGTTGATCCAGTTCTTCTTCTTGTAAAGATTCTGCTGGCAGATCAAATGTCTCATCAAAATAGAAGTCAACGCCTAAAGCTTCTATGGCTTCTTGTTCGCCCAAATCATAAAAATCTAGGTAGTAGATTATTTCATCATTTGAAATATCTGATAGTAATTCATCAGAGGATTGCTGAAAAGCAAGAAAAATTGGTATTGATAATAAAAGGATGAGTAAGGAGGCTGCAAGACCTAAATACCATGGGTTGTTACGGGTAGCTAAACTTTTGATAGGCTGTATAGAGGCGTCATTGTTTTCAAGTATATTTTTATTCAAGGCGTCGAAATAACCCTCGTCAACCTGATACAGGTCCTCTTGCTTCAAATCAATATCACTAAGCTTGATCTTTTTCATTACTCCTTAGATTGATGTTAGACCATAAAGTTTAATCCTCATTCAAAATATCTTCAATTTTTTTCACTGCTATGTGATAGCTTGCTTTAAGCGCACCAACGGAAGTCCCAGTGATTTCAGAAATTTCCTGAAACTTAATCTCGTCAAAATATCGCATATTAAATACGAGTCTTTGCTTATCGGGAAGTCGATTTATTGCCATTTTTAGCTTTAGTGCAATCGTATCCCCATCTGTTGGGTGAACATCTCTTCCGGAGGATACTTCATAGTCTTGGTCCATTGAAACAGACATCTTCCGACTTTTTTTGTTCAGGAAGTTTAAAGTTTCATTTGTGGCTATCCGATACATCCATGTGAAAAGATTACTATCACCTCTGAAATTGTCTTTTTTAGTCCATACTTTGATGAATATATCTTGAATTAAATCATTTGTGTCATCATGATCATTTACCATTTTTCTCACATGCCAGTACAATCGTTCGCTGTACTGCTCAGTCAGCATAGCAAAGCCTCGGTGAGAATCTTTTTCACTTAATAGGAGTGCAATGATGTTTTGGTCGGAAGACAAGTATTGCTTTTTAACTTAGATGGCTAAATATCAAAAAGGTTTAAATCAATTTGCGAAAATATCCGTTATATTTAAGTGTTACTACATTATCTGTATCTGTATTAATTATGCCAACGATAGAAGAAGCAATTCATCAGCCGAATTTTAAGGACAACTTTTCAAAATCAATTATCAATCTGTTGTATACTGCAAGCTATTTGCAGCAGAGACAGTTACAACTGTTCAAGCCATATGACTTAACAGCACCTCAATTTAATATTTTGAGAATACTTAGGGGCCAATATCCTGACACCGCGACGGTAAACTTATTGATAGAGCGTATGCTTGACAAATCCAGTAATGCCAGCAGGATTATCGATCGACTAGAAAGTAAAAGTTTAGTCTCCAGGAAACAGTGCAAGGATGATAGAAGAGCAGTTGATGTTCTTATATCTGAACTCGGTCTTCAGTTACTAGAAAAGATAGATGTATCTATGGATGAATGGGAGCACTCTCTTAAAAATCTATCGGATGCAGAAAGTATTCAGTTGAATGAGCTACTTGATAAACTAAGAGGTTAAAGCTCTTTTAGATATTCAACAATGCCTGCCGTTTTGCCCTTAGGTCTAACGACTAACAAAGGGATATCTTTATCCAAGTGTATTAATTTCTCCGCGCTGCTACCGATAAAGATAGCAGTAGTCGCATTACGACCTTTTGCTCCTATGATGATAAGGTTAGCTTCTATCTCGTGCGCCTTTTTGTAAATGGACGCAATGACATCGTCATCTTTATCTAGCGTGTATATAATATCGACTTTCAGATTTTGATAGTTAATATCGAATGTGAATGCCTGAAAGTCCTTTCTGGCATTATCTTTCATGATCGTAGTAAAGTCCTCAAATGACTTACCCGTATAATGATAGCCTGTGGGTACCTGAAATACATTTTGAACGAACAAAGAAGTGTTTTCGGGGGATTTTTTAGCCAAGCTCACAGCTTTTTCAACGGCCATTTTTGAGTAAGATGAAAAATCACTTGGTATAAGGACTTTCTCCAACTTTAAAGTTGCGTTTTTAGGCATGACCATCAATGAGCAAGAAACTCTTCGTGCTAGTCTATTGACCAACACTCCACCACTATTTTTCTCATTTTTTCTTCCTAGAACAACTAAGTCAATTTTTTCTTGAGAAACCATTTTCATGATCTGCCTCAGCGGTTTGCCTTGCTCAATTACGTAATGGTGTTGTACGCCCTGGCATTTAAAATGTTCTAGAACAGACTTTTCGATTAGCCTTTTTCTTTCTTCAATCGCTTTATCTATGATGTCAGGAAATTCTTTTACTAGCGAGTCTGGGTAATTGAATTCTCTGACAATATTGGTGAAATAAACTTCTTTGGACCCTGATAGCTGACAAATAGTACAAGCCGCTTTGATAAGCTGAATGTCCATCTCTGAATTGTCAAGACCTATGAGTATTTTATTGAACTTGTACATGTGCTGAAATAAGGGGCAAAGATAATATTCGAAATTTATCTAACTAGGAACGATGCAACTATATCTATACAATATAGTTACGAAATTAAGTTTTGTCTAATAAAGGGATGTTATTATTACCCTCATGATTGATTAGCCAAATTTACTTCGGTGACGAAGCTGAAATCAAATCAACTAGCAGCTCGATTTGCTCTTTTGAATGAGTTGGGAAGTTTGCGATGCGGATATGTTGCTTACTAAATGGCCCGTATCCTTTCCCTAAGGAAATATGGCTTGCTTCCATTCTGTCTATTAACCAGTCATTGTCTTCTTCTAGCTCAAATACACAAACTGTCTTTGAGCGATTAGCTTTTTCGGAGATAAAAGGTTTCATCCAGTTTAATGAATCAGCCATTTGATAAAGAATAGCTGATTTGTACAAAGTATCTCGGTGCATCATGGGTAATCCCTTCTGCATCATGTCTCCAGCAACTTTTGCTAAAGTATATATACCCAAAACATTTGGAGTTGCTGGAGTTTGATTTTTACTGGCAGACGTATGTAATTCCAAGAGTGAGTGGTAACTCCCCGTTGAAATATTTTGAGACATAACTTCTTCGGCTCTTTTCAGACATCGATCATTATAAATCCAAACACCCAATCCTGCTGGTAAGCCAAAACATTTTTGAACAGAAAAGTATGCCGTATCTACGAGCGAAAGATCAATGGCAGTTGCAGGAGCAGCGCTCACGATGTCTAGTGCAATTAACTTCTCAGGGAAGTCATCTCGTAATTTCTTTAGTTGCTCTTGGGTAAACTGAAAACCACAGGAAGTTTCATTGTATGTAACACTAATCAGGTCAGAATGAGGTGAAACACCCAAGTCTTTAAAAGGAGTGCCAAATCCTGTTTTGGTAGACTCTGTTTTCTTGTTGCATTGCTGTACAATGGTCTCGAACTTTTCAGCAAATGATCCATTAACAAAATGATGTGATTGCTTTAAGATCAAACTTTGAGCTATTCTTTCCCATATTTCAGTTGCTGAACTGGTAAAGCAGCTGTGATACCCCTCAGGAAGATTAAGTACTTGTTTTAAGTTGTCGACGGCAAGTTCGAAAATGGATTTAAATTCTGTAGATCGGTGCGAAATAGAAGCAATGTCTTTGCGCAGTCCATCCTTTATATGAGATTCTGCGGTAAAATAAAGCTGTGCTGGACCTGGCGTGAAATAAAGCTTAGATGGCATATTATAGGAGAGCCTATGTAAAAGGAAATAGACTCATTGATTGTAAAGAAAACTGTTACTTAGGTGAGATTTTTACGCTCTGGATTCCATCCACTTGAAAGTCCTATTGATGATTTTTAGAGCAATTTTGATTTTTTTAACATTGATCATCTCATGTGATTCATCATACATGGTGACCCCGTCAGCAAACAACAATACTTGAGGGTACTCATTATCGACGCCAGCAGTGTCTACTAGAGTATTAATGATTTTACTGCTCCTTGACTCCTCTACTAGATAGAGGTCTAGGTCATCAGCCGCCAAATCCCATTCATTTTGAAATTTCTTTATTACAGTTATGCTCTCTGGTGAAGTCGAACTGTGCTTAAAGATTAAAGCAGGTTTCGTACGTGACTTCTCCAGAACATCCTCAAGCGCATCCAGCCTTGTCAGTTCTATCCAATTCAGTGACATATGGTGATCCATATTATCAAGCAAGAGAACCTGTGGTTGAGTGGTTCATAATCTATTTTAGTTGTCTGGGACCTAAAGATAATACTAATATAGTACCCTGAAACGAATTGTTGCCTTAATTTTTTTCAAATCATTGATCACTTCTTGTTCATAATTCCGATCAATATCAGTGATTACATAACCAATTGTTTCGTTTGTCTTTAAATACTGTCCTACTATATTAATATTGTGACTAGCAAGAATATTATTGATCTCCGCAAGAACTCCAGGTGCATTCTGATGAATATGGATAAATCGATGCGATTTTTTTAGTAGGGGCAGTATGATATTTGGGAAATTTACACTTCCTGAGGTAGATCCAGTATTTATATAGTCCATAATTCTGCCTGGCACAAAATCAGCAATATTGTGCTGCGCCTCTTCAGTGCTACCCCCAATATGTGGTGTCATAATCAGATTAGGCAGTCCTCGCAGGTCAGAAATGAATTCATCCTTGTTACTCATAGGCTCATCAGGAAACACATCTATTCCAGCTCCTCTTAGCTTCCCTGAAGCAAGAGCGGATTGTAAGTCTTTTATATTGACTACCTGCCCACGACTTAAATTAAGGAAAATAGAGCCATCTTTCATCTGATTGAAATCACTTTCACCGATCATATCCACATTTTCGGATCGACCGTCGACATGCATGGATATGATGTCAGATTGGTTGAGTAATTCATGCATTGAATTGATTCGGGTAGCATTTCCAAGCGCTAATTTTTCTTCAATATCAAAATAGATCACCTTCATGCCTAGTGTTTCCGCCAGGATAGATAGCTGAGATCCAATGTTTCCGTACCCAATAATTCCTAGGATTTTTCCACGAACCTCATTACTGTTTTTAGCAGATTTGGTCCACTTGCCCTGGTGCATTTCATGGATACGATCAGGAAGGTTGCGCATCAGCAGGATAATTTCGCCGATTGCCAATTCGACGACCGAGCGAGTATTGCTGTAAGGTGCATTGAATACGGCTATCCCTTTTTGAAGACAAGCTTCTAAGTCAATCTGGTTAGTACCAATACAAAAGGCACCTACCGCAATAAGCCTTTTGGCACTAGCAAGTACTTTTTTAGTAATCAAAGTCTTAGACCTGATACCTAGAATTGAGACATCTGCAATTGCTTCACACAACTCATCTTCTGTCATGCCTGCGGTGTAGACTTCTACTTGGTATCCTTCTTCAGTCAGTTTTTGGATACCATGAGAATGGATGTTCTCTAGGAGTAGGACTTTTATTCTGCTTTTGGGGTACGAAAGGGCTCGATTCATCTTATTTGCATATAAGACCTCGTCAAGGTTTGGGGCCTCCTGATCAGCTTTTTCTAGTACATTTTCTCTCCGAACATTCTCTGTAAAGGCATAAAATTTCTTCGCAAATCCGGCTTGCTTGATCTCATAATCTGTAAATCCGTCTCCAAGGACATGCACTTCTCCTTGAAGCTTTAGCTGTTCAATCTGCTTAGGTTTTCCATTGTTGGAAGAGAGTATATTGTTTTTATCAAAGCCGACAATGTTGCCATCTGCGTCGTATTCAAAGTCATTTGCGAAGACATTTTCTTCTCTTATGCCAAATTCAGCTACTACAGGTACAATAAAATCCTTGAATCCATTTGATAGAATGAACAAGCTCTCAGAATACTCTTGGATAAATTCCTTGTTTCTTACAAAGGAGGAAGATACTTTCGATTTGAGTGACTCTACTAGCTCGGGCAGGTGGGACTTATTAGCAGAAAGTAACTGAATCCTTTCCTCTAGCGACTCTCTGAAAGAAAGTGAGCCGTCCATCCCTTTGTTGGTCACCTCAGCGATCCTATCTAGGCGTTGAACTTTATCAGGGTGATTGATTAAGGAGATTTCGCCAAGTATATCTAAAGCTTCTACCTTTGTAAAAGTCGAGTCAAAATCAATAATGAAATGTTTCTTATTATGCATAATTTGCAATGAAATGAGCTCAAAATTAATATCTCTTACAGGCATTCACGTATTTATTTGCCAGTTAATATGCTTGTGCCTTCCTTTATTTTCATTTTCACAAAAATCAGGCAATAGAATTGAAATTATTGAATCAATTGATAGCGTTATTCATGCAGCTATTAAAGAATATGCCTTTCCTGGAGCTGTATTACTAATCGCTACTTCTGATTCGATCTTATATAAAAAAGGATACGGTTACCATACCTATGATAGTATCCGTGCTGTTCAGGCTAACCATCTGTATGATTTAGCCTCTGTCACAAAAGTCACCGCTGCTACTTTGGCCTTGATGACTCTTTATGAGGATAGTTTGCTATTTCTTGACGATCCAATCAAAAAGTATATTTCTGGTTTCTTACTAAACAAAAGAGGAAAGGCTACAATAAGGCAGACTTTGGCTCATCAGGCTGGATGGAGATCATGGATTCCTTATTATCAAGAGATGTTGAAGAAGGATGGGACTTATAAGCCTCGGTTCCTAAGTGTAAGTGAGTCAGAGAAATACTCGATAAGGATTCATGATAACTTGTACTTGACAAACAAAAACTATCAGTACATAAAGAAACAGATACGAAGATCCGATTTCGACTTAAGTAGAGGTTATAGCTATTCTGGGTTATTTTTTTATATGGTTCCTGAACTTGTAGAACGTTCTGTTAATTTGTCATTCACTGATTTTCTACAGGACCGTGTTTATGATCCTTTGGGCGCTGATAGCTTGACGTTTAATCCTAGGAGTAAATATCCAGATAGTCTCATCGTCCCAACTGAGCTGGATACTTTTTTTCGGAAGGTTCAGATTCATGGTTTTGTACATGATGAAGGGGCTATTTTAATGAATGGAATCTCTGGAAATGCGGGTCTTTTTGGAACTGCATCCTCCGTAGCAAATGTATGGAGGCCTTTGATGTCTGACAGATCTGTAGATTCTATGGGTGTGTTTAGCCCTCAGACAGTGGATGTCTTTACATCTGTCCAATTTCCAAACCAGGGCAATAGGAGGGGCTTAGGTTTCGACAAACCATTGCTGGTCTATGATTCTATTAAGAGTTCAGTATCAAAATTCGCAAGTAGTCAAAGCTTTGGTCATTCAGGTTATACAGGACCGCTGGTCTGGGCTGACCCTAAAAATGATTTGCTTTTTGTGTTCCTCACTAATCGTGTTTATCCGTCACGCTCGCAGCGTGGAATTTATGATTTAAACGTCAGACCGAAACTTCATGACCTGTCGTACCGTTTAAGAGCCGTTTATCAGAACCCCTATTTAGAATAATTCTAAATAAAGATTTTGAGTATCTAATCAGACTTCTTATCTTACTGATAATCAATGTACTATGAGTTATAAACATTTTCGATTTCAACCGATCTTTAGTGGTGTTAATTATTCATGTTTGAAATGCCCACCACCGTGCTTAGATTTGTCCCCTGTGAATCTCAATGGGTAAAATTAGATGCTGAAACAAAGAATCGTGAATCTATTAAGAGCGTTTTTACTTACGCTTACCTTTTCTCTCTCTCTACTATTTTCTTACAATGCCGCTTCTCAGGATACCGATGATGGTCTCCCTACAGATGATGCAGTAGTTGCTGCAGGAGAAAAGTTATACAATGCAAATTGTACGCAGTGTCATGCGATCAATGAAGTCGTTATTGGACCTGCGTTGAAAAATGTTCAGGAAAGACATTCAAAAGAGTGGTTGCTTTCGTGGATCAGGAATTCGCAGAAGTTAATTGCCAGTGGCGACGAATATGCCAACGAGATATATGAGCAATACAACAAGACTGCCATGCCAGCTTATCCTTTTTCTGATGATGAGATCTCTTCTATACTAGCGTACATCAAAGTAGAATCTAATAAAGAGCCTGTTCAAGTTGCCACAGTGGCAGAAGGCGGAGATGCCGCAGTCACTTCCGGTGGTTCGGGTGTATCAGAAGGCTATTTAGCTGCGATTTTAGTAGTGCTAGTCTTTGTTCTTGTTCTGATACTCGTGGTGTTAGGTTTAATCGTAGGTGTCCTCACCAAGTATTTAAAAGATAAGGAAGATGTAGAAGCAGAAGACGTTGAGGTAATCAATCAGCGATTCGACCTATTTAAACTGTTGAAAAGTGATACAATGATTGGTGCTGCGATCTTCTTGTTCACAGCTCTTGCTCTGAAGGCATTGATCGATGGAGCATTTACAATCGGAGTTCAGCAAGGCTATCAGCCAACTCAGCCAATTGCCTTCTCACATGAGCTTCATGCGGGGCAATATGAAATTGAATGTCAGTATTGTCACACAGGTGTGACCTTAGGGAAATCAGCAAATATCCCATCTGCAAATATTTGTATGAACTGTCATGTCGCTATAAAAACAGAATCTGTTGAGATTCAAAAGATTTACGCCGCAATAGATTACGATCCAGGAACTGGTGAGTATGGTGATAATACAATACCAATCGAATGGGTCAGAATACACAATTTACCTGATTTGGCTTATTTCAATCATTCGCAGCACGTAAAAGTCGGTGGCTTAGATTGTCAGACATGTCATGGGGAGATTCAAGAGATGGAAGTGGTGTATCAGCACGCGACATTGACCATGGGTTGGTGCATCAACTGTCACAGAGAAACAGAAGTAAACTCCAAAGGCAATGCATATTACGATAAGCTGATCGAGATGCACGAAGAATCAAGTAAAGAACCAATGACAGTGGAAGACATCGGTGGTCTTGAATGTTCCAAATGTCACTATTGATAAATAGCATTACTCCAAATTATGAGCAATAAAAAGAAATACTGGAAAGGCTTAGAACAACTTCAAGGTGCCAGTCATTTTGAGAAACATGCAAACAAGGAGTTTGCAGAGGAGCTTCCGCTTAATGGAAATGAAGAGCCTTCAAGACGGGATTTCCTGAAGATGATGGGTTTTGGTGTGGCTGCGGTATCCATAGTAGCATGCGAAACACCTATCAGAAAGGCAATTCCTTATGTTAAGAAGCCCGATACAATAGATCCTTCTATTCCTAACTACTATGCTTCTACTTATGTAAGTGGTAGTGATGTGGCTAGTGTTGTCGTCAAAACGCGAGAGGGTAGACCTATCAAAGTGGAAGGCAATAAATTATCACCTTTAACTGGTGGTGGTACTTCTTCACAGATTGAGTCATCTGTTTTGTCATTGTATGACAAGGAGAGACTTACAGGTGCAAAAATGGACGGTAAGGAGACATCTTGGGAAGAGGTTGATGCTTTTGTGACTAAAGAATTAGCTGCGGCTACGGGAATAGTTTATTTGGTGTCAAACTCAATAGCTAGCCCTTCCACACTGAAAGCTATCGGCGAGCTGAAGGCAAAATACAACAAGGTCGAGCATGTAGCTTACGATCAACTATCGGTGTCAGGTATGCTCGATGCTAATGAAGCCTCTTTTGGTAAAAGAGCAGTTGCTTCCAGTAATTTTGAAAACGCAAAGACTATTGTCAGTTTTGGTGCAGATTTTTTAGGGTCTGGTCCAAATAAAACATTGGCCAACAAGCAGTTTGCTGCCTCCAGAAAACTATCCGAGACCAAGAAGACAATGTCTCGGTTATATGCTTTTGAGTCTAATCTGACATTAACTGGAGCGAATGCTGATTATCGAACAGCAATCAAAGCTTCAGAGGAGGGTTCAATGCTCTTGAATCTTTACAACATTATCGCTGCAAAAAAAGGAGGTATTCAAGTCAATGCTCCTGAAGTAGAAATACCAGAAAATTTAAAGAAAGCAGGATCAGATCTGCTTGCTTCAGAAGGGTCAGGGATCGTTCTATCTTATACAAACGATAAAAACATTCAATATCTCGTCAATGCGATTAATGGCATGTTGGGAAATATTGGATCGACTATAGATGTAGACAACAGTATTAATATGAGGTCTGGTAGCGATGCAGATATGATTGCATTTGTTTCTGCCTTAACCTCCAAAAGTGCTGCAGGTATAATTTTCTACAACTGTAACCCTGTCTATGATCATCCACTGGGTGCTCAAATCGAGCAGGGCCTTGCAAATGTTTCATTCACTGTAGCTACAAATGATAGAAACGATGAGACATCAAGTCTTGTAAAAATAAATGCTCCAGATCATCATTATCTCGAATCCTGGAATGATTTCGAAGTTGTTGATGGTCATTTAAGCCTTTCGCAGCCGACTATCTCTAATATCTTCTCTACCCGTCAGGCACAAGATAGTTTCTTGCAGTGGGCAGGTGTAGAGACAACATATTATGATTATTTGCAGGCTAATTGGGAGTCTTCTTTTTTTGCCGCAGTAGATCAGAGTCCCTATCTAAACTTCCAGGCATTCTGGGATAAGTCGCTGCACGATGGTGTCCTTAGTTTGCCATCAACCAAAGCACTAAGTATCACATCGGCTGATACTAGTAACATAGTAAGTGTAGCATCTAGTATCAAACCATCTTCGGGTGGTCTTGAGGTTATTCTCTATTCTAATAGTAGTGTGGCAGAAGGAATCCAAGCTAACAATCCTTGGTTACAGGAAATGCCTGACCCCATTACAAAAGCATGTTGGGATAACTATTTGACAGTAGCTCCTTCCGAATTAGAGGAGTGGGGCGTTGTGCTGGGAGATATGAGTACCAACTTAGTGAAGCTGACTGTAGTGGGACAAGTGCTAATGCTGCCAGCTTTACCGCAGCCTGGTCAAAAGGTAGGTACTGTCGGGCTAGCATTAGGTTACGGTCGAACTAAGGCAGGTAAAGTAGCAAATGGAGTAGGATCAAACGCCTACCCATTGATCAAAGAAAAAGCAGGTTATTTTTCGTATGTGATTGACGGAGCAACTGTAGAAGTTACTTCCGAGGTGTATCAGGTTGCTCAAACTCAGACTAGCCAGACATACATGGGTCGTGAGACGATCATACAGGAGTCAACACTTACGGCTTATCAGGAAGACCCTCAAGCAGGTAGACATTTTCCGAAAATTGCAACGTCAGAAGGGTTTAAAAAACCTTATGCTGTTTCATTGTGGAAAGGTCATCAATATGCGAACCACCATTGGGGCCTTGCTATTGATCTAAACTCTTGTACTGGATGTGGTACATGTACTATCGCATGTCAGACAGAGAATAATATCCCAGTTGTTGGTAAGCAGGAAGTGCTTAACAGAAGGGAGATGCATTGGATTCGAATTGACCGGTACTATTCTCATACTGAGGAAGCGGATAACCTAACTGGCATTGCTCAATCTAGAAAACTAGAAGAGGCAGCGGAGAACCCTGAGGTTGTATTCCAGCCAATGATGTGTCAGCAATGTAATAACGCTCCTTGTGAGACTGTTTGTCCAGTAGCTGCTACAACACACAGTACTGAAGGTCTGAATCAAATGACCTACAACAGGTGTATTGGCACAAGATATTGTGCAAACAACTGCCCGTATAAAGTAAGACGCTTCAACTGGTTCAAGTATCATGACAATGATAAGTTTGATACAAACTTGTCAATGAATAATGACTTGGGTAAAATGGTACTTAACCCTGATGTAACGGTAAGAGCTCGTGGTGTGATGGAAAAATGCACATTCTGTGTACAGAGAATTCAATCTGGCAAGCTTGAGGCTAAACGCGAAAGTCGACGTCCAAATGACAATGACATCACAACAGCATGTGTATCTTCTTGCCCATCAGATGCTTTAGTTTTTGGAGACTTAAAAGATCCGGAGAGTAAAGTCTCGAAGTTCTTGAAATTGCAGTCTAACGATAAAGGAGTAGAAGCACTAGAACCAAGAGCTTACCATGTATTGGAAGAGTTAAGAGTAATGCCAAACGTTTGGTATCTGACTAAAATCAGAAACAGAGACGCCAAGGAAGAAAAACAATCAGCAGCTCATTCATAATTAATAAAGTATGACTTCAGAATCATTAATAAGGGAACCCTTAATAACCAATGGCAAGACGGTGCACGATGTGACCGTCGATGTTTGCTCTAGGGTTGAGGAGAAACCAGCTCCTTTGTGGCTGATGGCCGTCGGTATCTCTCTCAGTTTGCTCGCGATAGGTGGGTATACTGTTGCTATTACACTCTGGGAAGGGATAGGCATGTGGGGTTTAAATAAAACTGTAGGCTGGGCATGGGATATCACCAACTTTGTATGGTGGGTAGGAATCGGTCACGCAGGTACGTTGATTTCTGCGGTTCTTCTATTGTTTAGACAACGATGGAGAATGTCGATCAATAGAGCAGCTGAAGCGATGACAATATTTGCTGTTATTTGCGCGCTTTTGTTCCCTATTTTGCACATGGGTCGACCTTGGTTAGGAGCCATTTGGGCGTTACCATTACCAAATACTTATGGTTCTTTGTGGGTGAATTTCAATAGCCCACTCCTTTGGGATGTGTTTGCTATTTCTACTTATTTCTCTGTTTCGCTTGTCTTTTGGTACATTGGTTTAATCCCTGATTTTGCGACAATTCGAGATCGTGCAACTAATAAGATTTCAAAAGCAGTATATGGAGCTCTTAGCTTTGGATGGGATGGAGCTGCCAAAACATGGTCTAGATACGAAACGGTAGC
>JBLHTU010000097.1:0-13552 GCA_047627515.1 Cyclobacteriaceae bacterium
CACTAGTAATCGTTATTCGTACGCTCACACCTTTTAAATGCCGACTTATCGCGGCAACAACGCAACTCCTTCTCCTTTTTTACAACTTTGATATAACGAATTACAAAGCCTTGACCTAGATATGCTTGAGAACCTAAACCATGCAGAAATGGAAGTTGCCACCAAATTGATTTTTGATGGTCTGTCAATGGCGAAAAGTACGATGGAGCAGATTCTGCAAAGTCCTATTACACTTGAGAAAGTGGATTATGGTGCAGCAAAAGAGTACAATAATCTCTTTACTAAATCTTGCGATCATGTTCACTCGATCAAGACTGAATTGATAGGGGAAATGAAAGGCGTCAGTTATTTGATCTTTTCAGAAGAAGAAGTAAGTAGTATTTACCAAGCATGTTTACCTGGAAGTATTGTTGATAACGATTCTCCTGAAAGTGAAATGATGAAGCTTGGTTTCCTTACTGAAATAGACAACATGGTAGCGGCTGCGGTCATTACAGAGTTTGCAAATTTTCTTAACCTTGAAATTTATGGTCATGTACCTTCACTCAAAGTGGGTAATTCCGAAGAAATTCAAGCATATCTGACAGAAGAATCAAAAAATTTCGATTCGATCATTCATTTTAAAGCAATTTTTCAAGGTACTGAAATTGATATTTCGCCAGACTTTATATGGGTGTTTCAAAATGAATTTACTGATAAAATAAAAAGTGTCATTTAATTGATACAAGAACAGCTCTCAACCAACCATTTAATTGCAAAGGAAAAAAAAATATAAAATGAGTAAGACGGTACTAGTTGTAGACGATTCAATATACATGAGGTCATTGATTAAAACGACTTTGGAGGAGAGTGGTTTCAAAGTGGTTGGTGAAGCTGCTAATGGAGAATCGGCCATTGATCAAGCGCTTGAATTGCAACCTGACTTAATCACATTGGATAACATACTTCCAGATATGATGGGTTTCGAAATTCTGAAAGTGCTAAAAGGTGAGGGATTGGATAGTAAGGTGATCATGGTGAGTGCTGTGGGACAGCAGACAGTTGTAAATAAAGGCGTAGAATTGGGTGCTTCGGAGTACATTGTAAAACCTTTTACTGCTGAAGAACTGATGAAAGTTGTCAATAAAGTGATGTCTTGATTTCGTCTTGACATATTAGCTCATATTTGATTGAACCGCATATTATAGAATAATGAAAAGACTATTTGATCTGTCAATTCGCAGAAAGTTTGCAGTTGTCATCATACCACTGATATTGACAATCTTGGTTTTTGATTACCTGCAGATTAGAGACCATTTCCTAGATTACGTTGATAGTAAAAGACTTAACAACGCGATCGTCGTTGGCGTGGAAATCAACCACTTGGTCCATGAATTACAAAAGGAGCGAAGTATATCCGCTGGGTTTGTTACGAGTCAGAAAGAGGACTTCATTGCTCAATTAGAGACGCAACGCAATAAGACTGATAGTACGCTAAAGAAGTATCTGGAAGAGATACAAACATCGGATCTTGAAGACTTGGTAGAGCTTCACATGGAAGATATTGAAAATATAAATATCTATTTCCAAAGGCTTGGTGACATCCGTATTCAAGTTGATAACCAAGATTTGACAACTAGTCAGGTTATTTCGTATTATTCTGATATCAATGAAATTGCCCTGAATACGGTCGATATCTTGATTAATGAGACGCGAGATAAGGAGATTGCTCAACGTGTGCATGCGATTATTTACTTCTTAAAAGCCAAAGAGCAAGCTAGCATTGAGCGAGCCGTTGGTATGCAAGCTTTTACGCAACAGGAAATGGACTACCAGTTGTACAGGCATTATACTTCGATTGTTGCTTCACAGAAAGCGTATGTTGAAGACTTCTTAATTATTTCTGATAAAAGTTCCGAAGAGTACTATCGAAGAACTTTGAATGGCCCCCAGGTGCAGGAATTTGAAGCACTACAAGCTGAGCTATTTGAAAATGTCGACCTGCTAAGTTCACCAAAATATTGGTATGAGCAGTCTACTGCACGAATCAACCTTCTGAAGAGGGTAGAAGACTACATGTCTAATCAGGTCCTCTTTGAGACAGAAGATATTGCATCAGATGCGGTCAGAGACTTTTGGGTCTTTCTGATTATTGACATTTTGGTGGCAGTTTTAGCTTACTGGTTGATGTCAACTATCGTAACGAACCTACTTGAAAACTTAAGTCGACTGGATGCTTTTACGCAAAGAGTTACATCTGGAGATATGTCTCAAAAGGTGTATGTACAAACAAAAGATGAGATAGGCCAATATGCCAAAACCTTCAATGTAATGGTTGAAGAAATCAAGAAATCACATTCGCTACTTAAAAAGGAAAGAGATCGAGCTAGATTCCTATACAGAAATATCTACCGAGTTTATCAGGTGGTCTTTGAAAATGTTCAGCAAGGAATCTTTTTGCTAGATAAAGATTTCAAGATCAGTAAGCTGTACTCCAAGGCAATGGAAGGTATTTTCGGGAGCTCTGGCATTGCAGGTGAAAATTTTGCTAGTTTCATGAGACCAATGATACTACCTAGAGAAGTTGAGGCTTTGGAGATGTTTATGAAACATTTGTTTAATGACGACATGGATGAAGATGTTGTTAATCAACTCAATCCGATCGAGCAAGTAAAGATTTATACTGAAATAGAAGGCATCGTTGCTACCAAGCACATTAGAGTTTCATTCTCGAGAATCTATAAACAAGACCAAATCATCAATATAATGGTGACGGTCTCAGATGAATCTGAGTCTATTATGCTACAACAACATCTGGAGGAAGCAGAAGCTAAGAAGAAGCAGGAGACAGAACAAGTGTTGAGCATCTTGAAAATTGATCCATCAGTATTGCGCGGATTTATTTTCAATGCCAAGAAACTACTCAGGGAAATTTACAACAAATACGAAGCTGAAAAGTCAACTGAACTTCAGGATCTTTTAGATTTCACATTTGAGCAAGTGCATAATTTAAAAGGTAATTCAGTCGTCATTGGTCTGGAATTCATGTCTTCTAAATTCCATCAAATAGAAGATTCGATCCAGAAACTGAAAAATCAGGACCGTATTAATGCCAAAGATTTCTTATCAATACTATATGAGATTGACTCGATCGATCAAGTACTGACAGATATGAATGACATGCTGAAGAAAGTGGCTAATATCTACCAAAAGTTTCCATCAGAAGGTCAAGTAGTATCCAATATAATGGTGATTGATTCACTTGAGAAAGGTATTGAAACGATTGCTAAAGAAACCGGAAAGCGAGTGTCATTAGATTTTATCAATGATTCTAACATGATAATCCCTGAGGCACATATTAATGCTTTCAAAGATGTGATGATTCAGTTGATTAAGAACTCGATTGTGCACAGCATTGAAACGCCGGAGGAGCGTAAGAAATTAGGCAAACGACCTTCTGGGAGACTCTCTATTGTATTGACAGAATCTGAAGATGGCATTTCAGTAAGCTACAAAGACGACGGCCAAGGTCTTAATTTTGATAAGATAAAAGAGACTGCCATTAAAAGAGACATAATTACAAAATTTGAAGCGGACCAATTAGATGAACAAGCAGTGATCAATATGCTGTTTGAGAAGGGATTTAGTACCTCGGACAAAGTAGATACCTACAGTGGTAGAGGACAAGGAATGAACTTAGTGAAAACCATTCTTGATGGGCAGAGTGCATCCTTCGAAGTAGCATCGAAAAGTGGATTATACTTCGGTATGGAAATGAATTTTCCTGTTAAGGAGATCACGGATGAAAAACCAGAGCAAGGATGATGAAATTATTAATTGTGGATGATTCCTCGATAATGAGACGTACCATTGAAAAAAACCTAACTGAGTATGATCTTGAAATAGTTGGGATGGCAGCAAATGGAATTGAAGCGATTAAGATGGTCAAAGAGCACATGCCGGACGTAGTTACGCTAGATATCACGATGCCAGAGATGGATGGGTTAGCTTGCCTAGATGAAATTATGAAGATTCACCCTTCATCTAAAGTGATGATTATTACAGCGTTATCTGACAAACTAACCGGCTTGCAAGCATTAGATAAAGGGGCGAGAGGCTTTTTGTACAAGCCAGTCAACGCAAACGACCTTGAAAAGGCATTTAACAAGTTATTGAAGCGAGATGCGAACAACTAAAGAAGAGTTCGAAGCCACCTGTAGTTTGTTTATAAACTCTGTTGAAAACTACTTTAAGCACCTCACAGACATCCACTCTGAATTACGTGTCCCTTATATCAAGGATACAGATGGTTTGGTTTTAAAAGATGTAACTGGGATGATCGGGATAAGTGGTTCTAGAAAAGGATTTGTATATATATCCGGTGATAGAAGCATGTTTGTCGACTTGATAAATATTTTTGTAGGTATTGAAGATCCTGCCATAGAAGACATACTCGATATGGCCGGTGAAATATCCAACGTTGTTGCTGGAAACGTCCGCGCAAACTTAGGAGCTAACTTTATGATCTCGGTTCCTACGGTGTTTGAAGGAACGCCAGAGGAGCTAGAGCTATCTACAGACGTGTCTATTTATGTGATTCCGATCAAATGGAAGGGACATGAGGCATTTGTTGTCATTGGGTTAGAGTAGATTTAATCCTATTTAATCTGGTTTTTTAAAATACTGACTTATCAATTCACCCGAAAATAAGGAATCAGGAAACTGGCTGGATAAGATCGATAACATATCTGATCGTACCAAAGAGAATTATTTTGCTCTTTTCCCTGATGAAAAGCTGCTTAAAGAGTTATTGACTGATGCGTTTGTAATCAATCAACCTATTCAAAAGGTTGGTGGAGATGGCTATTGGGTCTATAAGAAAGATCATTTCGTTTTTATCGCCTTGTTTAGCTGTGTTGGTGAAGGACATCTGGCAAGTATGATGGCTAGGATCTATGCAAATGCCCTAAAAAAGCTGGTCATTGATTACAAGATCGAATTTACGGGCTCAATTTTACAATTTATCCACCGTGAGATTCAGGCTCGATTCAAGGATAAGAAGAACATGATCCTTAATACCGGTGCTGATTTAGGTATTATCAAAATAGACCTTAATGAGAAGATCATGGATTTTGCTGGCGCAAGAATGGATCTGTTAAAGGTGCAAGAGGGTAAAATTGAAATAATTCGTGGTGACGAGCTTCAGATAGGTGAGCTATTTGAGCATAAGCACGAGTACAATACGGTTAAAATCGACACCAGTGTGCCTGCTAAATACTATTTGATGAGTGATGGCCTTAAACGATTGAAGGGTGGAGCTACACTTAAACCACTAGGAATTGATCATCTAACGAACTTTTTTGTGAAGAATAGAGGGAAGTCACTGAAAGATCAGAAAGCGCTAATGCTAGAGTTAATTACTGACTGGAAAGGGTCCTTTGATCAAAGTGAAGACCTTTCGCTCTTAGGATTCGAATTGTAATTAAAGTAAGAGTACGGCATAATAGATATGAAGGCAGCTAGCAAGTTAAATACCGAGGAACTATACCTAGTCAGAGAGCTCATACAGGAGTCTCTTGAAAAGGCTGCGAAATCTATGGAACAAATGCTGAAAATTAGGATTAATCCTGAACTGCAGAGCTTCGGAAGTGGGTTTCTTAACCACTTAAACGAATTGGACTATTTAGGTAGATTTAAGGTACATGTAGTAAAGGTGAAATTTGAAGGTGAAAT
This sequence comes from Cyclobacteriaceae bacterium, assembly GCA_047627515.1. Classification (GTDB taxonomy): domain Bacteria; phylum Bacteroidota; class Bacteroidia; order Cytophagales; family Cyclobacteriaceae; genus JAYPLE01. Next base: position 5,713 of record JBLHTU010000097.1, read on the forward strand.
CAATGGGGCCTTCTACTTCATCATCAATGACCACGAAGTAGATCTGATCAATAAAGTCTGTTTGCCGGAGAGCTTCAATTCAGATAAAAGAACTGAAAGTAAGATGATGAAGCATGGGTTTATGGCTGAGATTGAGAATCTTATCGCTGCGCTATCTCTTAGAGAAATCTCTGAATTCTTAGGTGTTCAAATTATGGGGGGTGTACCCGACGTCCAGATTTTGAAAGGAGATGAAGTGAATGAATTTCTTCACAAACAAAATCTGGAATATAATACAGCCTTTTATGTACACTCTGTGTTGTCAGGCAAAGTCGTAAATATTGCGCCATTGTTCATCTGGATGCTTGATGATAAATTTATTGAGCAGCTTAGGCTAAATATCGTTAGCTGATCCTTTTACAATTCATGACAAGCCTTGACGCTTTGGTGACATTTTAAGTTAGTAGAGGTACTAATATTGGCACATAATCTACTCTATTATGTGGTCAAACTATTTTTCTACTGCCTTTCGTAATCTTTTGAAAAATAGAAGTTACGTGCTCATCAATATTTTTGGTTTAGGTATTTCACTTGCATGCTGCATTACAGCCTATATATTTTTAGCGTTTAATATTGAATTCGATGCCTATCTTGATCAGGAGTCTGTCAAAAATATGTATCGCGTGCATATGGTAACATCTGATCCAGATGGGCAAGAAACATCACATGTCGTAACACCGTACGGGCTAGGACCAAGACTGGCAAAAGATCTTCCAGGTATTGAATCTTTTAGCAGATACAACCATAATGGTGGATATGTTAGATACTTGGATCGCTCATTTGGCACTGGAGTGGTTTTCACAGACAGTGCCTTTTTTGAGATGTTTCCTTACCGAGTACTATCAGGTAATCTTGCAGATTATTCTGAGCTCAATACAGTAGTCATTTCAGATAAATCCGCTTACAAATTATTCGCTGATTCATCTGCTGTCAACGAGGTTCTGACTTTTTCTTTCTCTAATAATATGACGATACAGGCTAGAGTCATAGCCGTGGTGAAGGAGTTACCTCAAAATAGCACATTGGGTTTCGAGATGATGATGCGAACTGAGCATTTCCAACAAATTTATGATTTACCAGATCAGGAAATGGGTGATTGGAGAGATCCTTCTATTCTTGTGAAATTTGAAAAATCAGCCGTACCGCACTTTATCAAAGAGTTGTCAGAAGAGTACGCTTCTACAAGGAATCGGCTTAAGGAGGATGCACATGTGGATAGCTTTCACTTTGAACACTTTCTTAATCCGATCAGCGAAGATGATATAGGATGGTCGCAAATCAATACTAGGATCAGCATTGTGCCAATCGTTGTTTTTGTTTCTATGGCGCTCATGATCTTGCTAATCGCATGTTTTAACCTTACGAATACAACGATTGCAACATCTTCCAAGAGAATGAAAGAAGTAGGTCTTCGGAAAGTAGTGGGGGCAAGCAGACTTCAAATATTCACTCAATTCCTAATCGAGATTTTGATCGTGATCACCTTGTCACTGATTGTTGGACTAGCTATTGCTAATATTTTAGTAGATGAATTCACAAGTATGTGGAATATGCCTTTTGGCTTATCTGATATCAGTAATTTCAATCTGATCATCGCAATGATCTTTTTACTCTTCCTGACGGCTGTATTGGCTGGTTTTTATCCTGCGTATCAGCATTCTAAACTGGCGCCGATCACTATGCTTAGTAGAAGTAAGCAATCACATTCCTATAAGATGATAACACGGATACTAGTTGGGATCCAATTTGCCATATCGGTAATTGTCCTACTGAATGGTTTAGTATTTATTAGCAATACTAAGTTTCAAGAGTCAGTTGACTTTGGATTTGATATGGACCAGCTATTAACGGTATTTATACAGAGTGAGTCTGACTATAAGGTGATGAAACCGTATGCTGCCAGTAACCCTAACATCTCGCAGATAGCTATCACACATCATCAGTTAGGGCTGAGTAGCTATGGGTTTCCAGTCTACATTGATACAGCCACATTTAATGTTCAGCATGTCGAAATTGGAGAAGGTTTTTTCGAGGCTGTTGGCTTACAACTGATTAATGGCCGGTTTTTGGATCCTAATAGAAGTGACGATGCTATTGGTGGCGTAATCGTTAACCGGCAGTTTTTAGAACATGTGGGGCTACCAGAAGATGCACTGGGTGAGATTGTAAGAGTTCGCGATGAACGAAAGAGAATAATCGGGACTGTAGAGAATCATGTAGATAACCTCTTCAGATCAGCAGAAATTGAGCCATTTGTCTATTACGCTTCCAAAAGGAATGAGTACCAAATGATGATGGTTAAAGGCGAAAAAAGAAATCTAGCAAAGATTCAAGATGATCTTGAGATCGCTTGGAAAAAGGAGTTTCCAGATCGTCCATTTGAAAGTGAGTTTCAAGAAGAACTAACATTGGGTGGTATGCGACAGACAAATGGGAATCTTCAGAAAATATTTATTTTCCTCACAGTTCTTGGAAGTATTTTGTCTGCTTGTGGTATCTATGCTTTGGCCACGCTTCATTCTGAGAAGCGTACCAAGGAAATCGGAATTCGGAAAGCATTAGGTGGTTCTATTAGTCATATTATTTCCTTGTTGAGTAAAGAGTTCGTTTGGATTTTAGGACTTGCCTCCCTAGTTGGGGTTACATTAGGTTATTACTTAAGTACCGGTATGCTGGATGAAATTTACGCATACCATGTTTCTATTAAATGGTGGGTGATGTTATTATCTGGTCTTATCATTTTTTCTGTAGGCCTAGTCACTACTTGGTCAATTATTTACAGAGCTGCGAAAGCTAATCCAATTGAATCACTTCGTGATGAGTAAGCATAATTTGTGAATGAGCGAGCATTAATGACTACGGTAATCAGCAAGGATTACTTAGCTTTGAATATGCTTAAAGTACTAAATAATATAAAAATACATCAATTTAAATCACTAACGGTGGTGTTAGTATTTTTTGCATTACATCAGTCAGTCACTGGTCAAATACTATTGAATAGCGATGCAGAATTTTTTGGTACTTCTGAATCATTTTCAAGGTATTATCAGGGTGGCGTTTACTTGATGAAGAACGAAAAGACTGGTAAAGTGAAAGCTTTTAAGGAATACAAGTTTATAGGTGATTTCCACGAAGGAGTAGCAATTTTTCAAAGTGCAGAAGGTCGTTTTGGTGTTGTCAATTCAGAATTTCATGAAGTAATAAATCCTGTCTGGTCAGAGATCAAAGATCTAGGGCAAGGCTATTTAGCACTAGCTGTTCCCACAGGCCAATTTAAGATTGAGGACAGAGGCCAAGGGAACATACAGTATCCCGTGCTCAAGTGGAAATTAGCAACTAAAGAGAATGCTTTTGTGCTCAAAGAGATCAGTTTTACTGAATTGATATCTATGGGAGGAGTATTGACAGGAAAGACGGTTTCTGGAAGACAATTGAATATTAACCTTTCAAAAATTAATGTGAGTTACTTTGATCCATTTATGAAGGCGATCATGCACGTAGATGGAACATCGGTATCCAGTACAATTGTAAATGCGAGTGGAAAGTCTGTTTACACAAGTAAGCAGGATGGAGAAGTTAAATTAGAGTTGATTTACAATCAGCATCCATTTTCATTGTACCAGCTCGACTAACACTGTGAAAGCATTGAGTACTATACTTTCATACTGACTATTCCCGTCAGCAATATAGCACTGTCCACTTATCGTCTCTATTTATCAAAGTTCGTATCTTAACTAAACATTGATGCAAACTTTTGATTCAAATATCCTTTTATTTATCGCTCTGATAATTTTTTGCCTTGTAGGCTGCAAACCTACGCCAGATGCAGAAGACGTAGATAAAAGTTTGTTTTCCCAAAGCCTAGTAGCACATGACAGTCTCGGCCTTTTCGATCAGATCGGTGACTTGTCATTTACGAAGCGGATTGTGTCGTATGATGATAAACTAGTGGTGAGGTCGGATATAACACAATTTCACTCCTATCAATTCGAGCCCACAGTGGGGGGTATTATCTATTGGAGTCAAAGAGGGGATAGCACTTATCTCCAAAGGCAGGATACTTTATACTATGCTTTCAGAAATGGTAAAGTCGATACCTCAGCTTCTACACTAAAATGGGTAGAAGCTACTTTTAGCAGTTCTATGTTTGTTCTGTTACAGCCGTTTAAGTTGATTGAAGCGGATAGCCTGTATGAGTCTAGCTTTTCATTAGAGGAGAATAATTATCCCTCCATTAGTCCTAAGTATATGGATAGTGGCGATGAGTGGACTTTCATACTCGATCCAGTCAGTCACTTGGTTGTTTTCAATCTAGTTAAGCATAATGATCGTTACAGTCTAATTGCGAATGAGTCTTTTCAAGTAGTAAAAGGTATCAAACTTCACCACAAGCGAAGTAGCTATTTCGTAGACCAATGGGCAATTAACCGTCAACTTAACAGTACCTATGTATATGATAATTATTCCATTGGGCTAATGAAAGATTCAAACTAAGACTTCACATGTAGATTAGGTCAATAAAATTTTATTTTATTGACCATCAAGTGCTTATCCTTTGAAAGAATATTATTAGCTTGATTAAATATCTAGTTTCTTAGGCTGATCCAAAGCCTTTCAGCTACTTTTGCATTTCATCTAATACACTTTTTTTGAATAATTTCCAGAAATTAGGATTGTCAGAGACATTATCGACAGTCCTGGATAAGATAGGATTCACGGATCCAACCCCCATCCAAACACAAGCAATCCCATTACTACTTACAAACGACCCAACCGATTTTATTGGTTTGGCGCAAACGGGTACAGGTAAAACTGCTGCTTTTGGTTTGCCACTAATCGACTTGATCGATAATAGTAATAGAAAAACTCAAGCATTGATTTTGTGCCCTACAAGGGAACTAAGTCAGCAGACTGCTGCGCAACTAAAATCATTCGCTGTCAATCATGATGGCTTAAACATTGAAGTAGTGTACGGTGGAGCATCTATTGTTCCTCAAATGAAGGCTTTGAAAAAGCCAACGCAGTTGATAGTAGCAACGCCTGGTCGTTTACTCGACTTGATCAAAAGAAAATCTATCGATTTATCCAGTGTGAGATATATCGTACTAGATGAAGCTGATGAAATGCTCAATATGGGCTTTCAAGAGGACATTGATTTGATTCTGTCCTATGCAGAAGAAAAGAAGTCTACGTGGCTATTTTCAGCTACAATGCCTAATGAGGTTCGTAAAATCGTCAAAAATTACATGGCGAATCCTGCAGAGATAAAGATCAATGCGAGCGAAAAGAGTAATAAGGACATAATTCACCAGTACATCGTCACTAAATCAACTGATAAGCTATCTGCTTTGAGAAGATTTCTTGATTTACAGCCAGAAATGCGTGGTGTGCTTTTCTGTAGGACTAAAAGAGAAACGCAAGAAATTGCAGACCAACTTGGTCATCTAGGCTACGGGGTAGAAGCTTTGCACGGTGACCTGTCTCAAGCACAAAGAGATTCTGTGATGAAACGATTTAAAGCTCGTTCGATGCAACTATTGATTGCAACTGACGTAGCTGCAAGAGGAATCGATGTGCAGGACCTTACACATGTAATGCACCACACCCTACCGGATCAGCTGGAAAGCTATACACACCGAAGTGGACGTACGGGTAGAGCTGGTAAGAAAGGAATTTCGCTCGCTTTTATCAATGGCCGCGAAGCAGGAAAAATACGTCAGTTAGAAAAATTGCTGAGTATCAAATTTGAATTGAAGGAGGTACCAACTATCGATCAGCTAAAAAGTAGCAGGATTCAAAATTGGTCTCACCTCATTCTTAATACGAAAGTAGCACAAGAAGCAGAAGTTATTTGGGAGTCATTACATGAAGATCTAGCTCATTTGACACGTGAGGAGCTAATGAAGCGTTGGATTACCACACAGCTTGATCATATTGAAATCAATCAAAATGAGTCTGCTGATCTCAACTTTAGAGGTGGAAAAGAAGATACTCGATCTTCACCGCGCGGAAACAGCAGCGATGGGAGTCGTTATTTCGTGAATCTTGGGTCTATGGACGGATTGACAGAGGCTGATTTGATTCATCTTTTGTCGGATTTATCAGATGTAGATCGTAAGTACTTCAAAAATCTACGTTTGCAAAAGAACCATTCATTCTTTGATGTGTCTGATAAACAAGACAAAGGAATGATGGCAAAGTTTGAAGGCTGCCAGATCGAAGGTAGAGACATCAGAGTGAACCGAGATGATGAGCAACCTTCCAAGAAAAGTAGTGGTCGAAGCTTCAATAGCTCATTTAGTAAAGGAAAACCTAAGCCAAATAGAGGTAGAGCTCCTCAGCAGGGAAGAAGAAGAGGAAGACGTTAGTCATAAGCTACAAATCATAAATAATAAAAAAAGGGCTTTTAAGCCCTTTTTTTATGTCTGTATTTTCTGGCTTTCCCTTTGTATGCCTAGCTGAGAAGGATGAAAGAATACATTGCAACAACACAACCTATATATTTTAATGCATTTACGGAGCTGATCCAAGCTGAAATTCACAAAATATGCTATCTAAAAATGAGAAGATGCTGCCGAAACTACAATTTTTGTTAATGTACATTCTTGCTTTAGTACAAGCGGAAACTAAGCACTTTTTGCACCTATATCAGCGCTAGAATCAAAAGTTCGGTATTAACAATTTAAAGTTATCTCGAAATAAATCCGTTAAATGTTTTCGATTGACTTTTTAGACCATTTTTTAAACGATCTCCAAAAGTATTTCATTCCTGTATTCCACATCCATTCCATACTTGGTTTTACGTACGTACTGAGCGTACAAGTGATCGTCACCTGGTCGCCATCTGCTTTTGTGAAAAACTCAAGGCGATTGGGTCTAAACCACCTGAAGGTAATTGCATAGCTACCATAAAGGTATTGCAGGTCTCGGTAATGCGGTTGGACACTTGTCAGCTCACCAGCAAAATTAATAAAAGGTCCTGTGTGATTGGTCAGCACACCCTCATGGAAACCATTAGGAATTACTGCGGCGTCTGGAGAGTAAAATTCTACACGATAAGGCCAAACCTGAGTATCTGTAAAGGTTCTTGTATTATTGAGCCATGACCAGACCGTATCTTCGGAAGCCGTGACAATTACGTCAAAAGTGTAAGAATGATCTTTGAATCCAGGAGGCTTAGGTTGCTTTAACATAGCTACACAACTCAGCTAACGACTAAAGGTTATTGAGTGAACTAATTGAATACTTGTATAACAGAATTTAGGCGTTTATCAGCTTGATTCCGTCGGGCTCTAGTGATACTCGTTTTGCCTTGTAAAGTGTCCCTAGCGATCTTTTGAAAGCCTTTTTGCTCAGTTGAAAATGGAATTGAATGTCTTCCGGATCACTTTTGTCTGTAATAGCCAGATAGCCTTCATTCTCCTTTAAAATTTGCAGGATTTTCTCAGCACCCACTTCAAGATGAGCGATACCAATTGCTTGCAGCGAGATATCGATCTTATTATCTTCCCTGATCTGTTTCACGAAGCCAGGTAGTCGATCGCCAATGATTAAGTCCTGATGGATCTCGTTATGGTAAATCATACCTTGGTACTTATTGTTGATAACAACTTTCATCCCGATCTCAACCTCTTCGGCCACCAGCAAATCTACTTGCTGGCCTTCCTCCAATTGAATGTTCTCTTTTTCGAACAAAGGGTGGACTTTGGCAGTAGCCACTAGTCGATCTGACTGCTCGTCATGATAGAGGTAGATCAGGTACCATTGGCCTACCCTCATATTGCTATTTTGTTGCTTGAAA
>JBLHTU010000098.1:0-13519 GCA_047627515.1 Cyclobacteriaceae bacterium
CAGTTTAACAACATCCATTCCTATTCCATCCGGTGAGTGGTTTTGTGCTGCATTCCTGTAAGGGTGATCCTAGAATATTTTTGGCTTGATTCATTATACTTGTCTAACTATTGCCAGCCTTGCTTGTTTAGGATCGAACCGACTCCGAGCTGCAATCGGCTTCCATTTTAACTTCAAGGACCTAATTTCCAATAGAGTATGGTACCAATAGCATTCATTGTGTGACCGGGAGGTAGTAACTATTAGATGCTCCATATATAAGTCTATGAATTGAAGGTGTCTCGGAAGTGTTTGATGAAAAATGTTCACTGTTTTTGTTATTAGGCTGCGAAGGAGTCTCACATACGATTAGTATTTGTATTTCTGTCTCATTTGCTTTAGCTCACCACGTTTTTTCTTAGATTTTATTCGAGCTTCTTTTGCTGATTTGGAGGGTTTGGTTACCATCCGTTTTTTACGCTTGACTAAGGCCTGTCGGATGAGTAAGCGAAGTTTATCTATTGCTATTTCCTTGTTCTGGAATTGAGATCGGTTTTGCTGTACTGTGAAAGTGAGCTCACCTTCTTTATTGATCATAGATTGGCATTTTGTCCTGATTCGATGTAGTTGGCTTGGTGTGAAAAGTTTGGTCTCTCCAATAGGCCATTTTAGGCGAACTTTAGTAGATACCTTATTGACATGCTGTCCGCCTGGTCCTCCACTTTTTAGGGCTTCAAAGGATATTTCTTTACTCAGCCGCTCTTTTGCTATCTCCATCGCAATGTTTTAATCTGATTTTGAAACTGTTAAATATTTTTATCAGTACTTAGTTTAGGTATGCGCAAATTGGCACTTACCTTTTAGATATAATTGTAGTTACAACTAATTCGAAAATACTTGTCTCGCAGTCTTGCAGTTCTATATTTATTTCTTGGTACCGTATCACTAAGTGCTCAATCGATTATCAATAAAACGATTCCGAAGGTAGCAGAAAATACTCCCTTAGTTGAAGTCCTAGATAGCCTTTCAAACGAGCATAACGCTCGGTTTTTTTATTTGAAAGAATGGTTAGCGACATATAAGGTAGCACCTAATGATGCTGGAGTCGAATTAGGCACCTTTTTGGCTAATTTGCTATCAAATACTGATTTGTATTTTTTACAAATGAGTGAGAATACACTCGTCTTTGTCAAGGATCCTAATCAACAGCTAGAACGAATTAAGGCGTTAAGAAAGGCTCAAAAGGAAGGTAGTAACCTGCAGGAGATAATCTTTGGAGACCCGTATGCCACAGGTAATCAGAATCAAGTAACATTATCAGGAAAGGTACTAGATGATAAGACTGGAGATGTAATGCCTTTTGCTGTCATTCAGATCAATGATTCTGATAAAGCAATAACAACTGATGATGAAGGTCACTTTGAATTGACATTGGATCCTGGAGTCGTTGTATTGAATGTCAGTTTCGTTGATTTTGAAAAATCAACGATAGATCTATCTATTTATCAGGATGGAGAGATGGATATTTATATGACAAAGCGTTCTCTTATGCTTGATGAAATTGTGGTAAGAGGTGATGCCACAAATGAAGTAGCAAATACAAGAATCGGTAAACAGGTTTTGTCGGTTGAGAAGATGAAAAATGCCCCGGCTTTTTTTGGGGAAGTCGATTTAGTAAAGCAGATTCAATTGTTACCTGGTGTTTCTACTGTTGGTGAAGCTGCATCTGGGTTTAATGTTCGGGGAGGAAGTGTAGATCAGAATCTAATACTATATGACGGGCTGCCTATTTATAAATGCATTCAATTCTGAGGCGATCAGAAATGTATCTTTTTATAATGGAGGGATACCCGCACAATATGGTGGACGCGCATCTTCAGTGCTAGATATACAAGCAAAAGAGGGAAACCTTGAAAAATGGACTGCTACTGCAGGTATTGGCTTGATCACGGGGAATTTGGCAGTAGAAGGCCCAATTATCAAAAACAAATCCTCCATATCAGCAACGCTGCGTTCGACTTACTCAGATTGGCTGGTCAGGTCGTTTAGGACCAATTATGCTGATTTGAGAAATAGTTCAGTGGATTTTTATGATGGAACGATTAAGTATAGCCATGTGATAGACGAGGATACCCGTCTATCTGTGACGGGCTACACGAGCAATGATGCTTTTAATTTGGGAGGTGATACCACTTTCTTATGGTCCAATTATTTAGGTTCAGTCAATCTAAGTCATTTAATAGGTGAGAATTTTGATGTGTCTTTGACATCCGGTTTTAGCTCCTATAATTACAAAGTTATGAATGAAGACCCAGTGACAGCATCAACCTTAGGCTATCAGTTAGATAATGGTATCATCAAGGCTGATTTCACCTATCGTTTGTCAGATCACCTGCTTAGTTTTGGTACTCAGATGCTTTATTATGGCTTTTCACCTGGAAAACTGTATCCTAATTCTGATGTATCTAATGCTAATTCGATTAATATTCCTAAGCAGAATAGCTTGGAGTATGCGTTGTATTTTTCCGATCAATATCAGTTCAGCCCAAAGCTAAGTGTAGAGGCAGGGCTAAGACTGCCTGTTTTCCTTTCTCTAGGCCCACAGCAGGTATATGGATATCAAGCAGGTCAGCCAAGAGATATCAATGTAATCACAGATACGCTGAGCTTTTCGTCACTACAGACGGCTAAAGCCTATATAGGTCTCGAACCAAGGTTGTCAATCAAATGGATGTTGTCCGATTTGGCCTCGTTCAAGCTAGGGTACAATCGTATGCATCAATATTTGCATTTGATCTCTAATACTGCAGCAGTGAATCCAGTAGATATTTGGCAGCCTAGTGATTTTTTCTTTGAGCCTCAAAGGGCAGATCAAATATCAATTGGATATTTCAAGGATACGAAAGCCAAAGCATACAACATGTCCTTAGAGGTTTATTACAAATACATAGAAAACATCTTAGATTTCAAAGATGGCGCACAGCTTATTTTAAACCCAAATTTGGAAACAGAGTTACTTCAAGGATCTGCGTACTCTTATGGAGTAGAGACCGCTTTTTCTAAAAATAATGGTAAGCTGACAGGGTCACTAAATTATACATATTCTAGAGTATTTCGCGTGATTGATGGCCCATCAGATGCAGAAAGGATTAATGATGGAAATCCATATCCAGCCAATTTTGACCAACCGCACGTACTCAATCTGAATTGGAAACTAGAACTATCTAGACGACATTATTTCACTGGCATATTTACTTATCAGACAGGGAGACCTGTCACCATTCCTCTTTCTGCTTTTAATGTAGAAAATACGACCGTTGCTTTTTTCTCCTCTAGGAATCAGTTTAGAATACCAGATTATCATCGATTGGACTTAGCATTTGTCATAGATGGGAATCATAAAAAAAATAAGTTCGGTGAAGGCTCATGGACTTTCTCAGTGTACAATGTGTACAGTCGGCGAAACCCTTTTACCGTGTTTTTTCAAAGTCAAGATGGAGGGTTGCCTAGACCCTTTCAGTTATCCATTATAGGAACGATTTTACCTTCGGTGAGCTATAACATACGATTAAGATGATGGAGGTAAAAACTGGGGCATATGTGAGGTTTTTTTTACTGGCAATAATACTGTTGGCCTGTATAGAACCCATTGAGTTTGATATTCCTGCAGCGCCTAATCAGATAGTAATCCAAGGGCATATCACAGATCAAGCACCGCCATATTATGTAGAGATAAGTCAGGCAAAGAGTATCAATTCAGAGGATACTACATCTAGTGGTATCTCAGGATTGACAGTTACTTTGTATGACGATCTAGGTCAGGAAGATCTTCTTGCAGAGATTTCACCCGGAGTATACGAGACGTCGGGAGGCATAAGAGGAGATGTGGGTCGTGCGTATCATATAGTGGTAGAGTCTTCTACTGGAGAGCGATTTGAATCTATTCCTGATACACTTATCCCTGCTGGAAAATTGGAAAGAATTCATTTTGCATACGATAGAAGAAGAATCGATGCTGAAACAGGAGAGTTAAATGCAGATGTTTTTAATGTCTATGTTGATGCTAAAACAGACCCATCGATCAACCCATATGTTCGATGGCGCTTTTCAGGCACCTATAAAGTCCTTACGTTTCCAGAAAGTAGGATTACGGTAGACCCGAGCTACCCGGAGCCTCCGCTTCGTGATCCTTTGCCATGTAGTGGATACATAGTCGTTGAGTTTATTCCGGGGGGTAAACTTGAGCAAATAGCTGATTGTACTTGCTGTGAATGCTGGGCGGAGCAATATGAACTTGCACCTCAAGTCAATGATGATCAATTCGTTGCCAATGGACAATTTAAGAAAGTGAAGGTCGGGGAGGTGCCGATTACAGGAGCAACATTCTATGATAAATATTTGGTACAAGTGGAGCAGCTTAGCATGTCCCGGTATGCCTACGATTATTTCCGATTGCTTAAAAGTCAAAAGAACAACAGTTCAAGTCTTTTTCAACCGCCAACAGGTGAGCTAAAAGGTAATATAATAGGACAAAATACAGATCAACGAGTAACGGGTCTTTTTTGGGCTTCCTCCACGGTGTCGGATTTTATATTCATCACGCAAGAAGACGTTCCATATCCAGTAACTCCTATTAATGCAGCTACTGAGGCCTGCTATGATGTGTACCCTAATGCCACTACCGAACCGCCAAAGGAATGGTATGATTAGATGAAATTATTATCAAAACGATATCGCTGGAGTAGATGCGTTTGGTTAGCAATAGCAATAGGCTGCGTGGAACCTATCGAATTTGAAGTGCCCCCTGCTGAAGAGCAACTGGTCGTAGAAGGAATGATCACTGATCTGATAGGTCCGTATACTGTCAAAGTGTCAAGGGCATTTGGGCTGAATCGATTTGATACGAGCTCAGGTCCTGTTACAGATTTAACTATTGTCCTGTTCGATGGCGTCGGAAATGTGGAGCCTTTTCTGGAATTAAGCCCTGGAATTTATCAAACAGAGGAATTAATCCGTGGACAGGTAGGCAATGCCTATCACATAGAGATTTCAATGCCTAGTGGTGATAAAATCATTTCAAAATCTGATACCTTGAAGGCTGGAGGGGCAATCGAAAAAATAGATTTTGAATATCAGTCGAGGACCGTTCTAGAGTTGAATGCGGAAGTGCCTGCGGACGTATTTAATGTCTATATCGACGCGACGATTCCTGAAAATGAGCAGCAAAGCTTCGTGAGGTGGAAATTTACAGGAACCTACAAGGTCCTAACATTTCCTGAACTTCGAGAAATTGTGACACCTAGGTATCCGACACCCTATAAAGCACCTTATCCATGCAGTGGATACATAGTAGTTGAATTTATCCCCGGTGGGAAACTAGAACAAATTACTCCCTGTGCATGCTGTGAATGCTGGGTGACTAACTACGAGAAGATGCCTAATCTATCGGATAATCAACTTATCCAAGGTGGGTACTTTCGAGGTATTAAAGTGGGTGAAGTACCGATAAATAATCGGACTTTGTATGACAAGTATCTTGTCACTGTCGAGCAGTTTTCTATGACCAAAACCTCGTTTGATTATTTCCGTTTGGTCCGGAATCAAAAAGAGCAAGCGAATAGTATTTTTCAGCCACCATCAGCGGATATAATAGGTAATTTAGTAGTGGAGCAAGGAAATATAAGAGTGATCGGTTTATTCTGGGCAACTTCAGTCACTAATGCTAAGGTTTTCGTGGAGCCGTCCAAAGTCCCCTACAACGTGACGCCGATAGCCATAGCGACCTTTCCTTGCTATGATATTTGTGATAATTCGACAACTGTGAGACCAATAGAATGGGTAGACTGATCATATTTTACTGCTTATTTGCCATCACCTTTAGCCTGCAGCTGAATAGTCAGTCATTCTCATCTCGGCTTTTCCAATACCAAGAAAAGGTACTAAAAGTAGGTAGAATTGAGGTGCTAGTCAACCAGCCAAAATATACAAATGGCGATACGATTCACCTTCAAGTACTACAGTTGGATGAAAAAAATCAATTGCTAAAGGGTCGCCAAAATGTAACTGTTGCCCTTGTGGATAGTAAGGGTACAGTCGTTGATGATATACGTTTCTTCTTAGTCAATGGGGTAGCAGGCAATCAGTTATTCATTCCAAACAGCGCGTCACCAGGCTATTATCGGTTAGTAGCATATACTTCCGAAATGTCATACCTGCCTAGCTCCTTTCGATTTGAATTGATGTTGCCAGTAGTTGCGGACAGCAGCTTGATACTGGATAGGTTTGAAACATTAAGTATTCAGGAGTCTCAATTTTTAAAATTGATTGATGATAAGATTACTTTGAAAGGAAGTCAGCAGATTGGAATGGGTGGCTTTGTACTTACGTCAATTGGCAACAACCTGATTAAATCGTATTCATTCGCTGAACTAATGGAAGCTAGTAAGCATATACCTTTAGGTGTTTACCAAACCTTTGTCACCGTCCTTGATTCGGAAGGAAAAAGATTAGAAACCTTACATCTAGTCAAAGACTTAAATGTGGCTTTATGGTTGAAGGACACAATCAAAGTCCGCTCTGGAGAATCTGTTGACTTATCGATCAAAATGGATAATGCTCAAGATAGCTTACTTGCTATTGCAAACTTGAGTGTTTATCAATCTGGATTATATGGGCAAGCTGATCAATCCATTTATTTTGATCCCAATCAGCTGGTGTCTGATATAGTGACATATCTACCCCGAGAGATCTCATCCGACAAGACCTTGATGTCAATCCGCGGTGTAGCATTAGATTTTCTCACAAATCAAGCTTTGAGTCAAGGAACAGTGATCTATTACTACTTGCAAAATCAAACTATGCGCTATAAAACCATACTAGGCTATGGCGGGGCATTTGATTTTCAGACGCTTGATTTTTATGGAGATGAAGAGATTTTAGCTGTAACCATAGATCAATATGGAAAGCAGATACCAGTAACTCTAACGCTAGATGAAGTAGAAGCTGACTTAAAACAAAGCACTGATGTTGCGTATAACACAACGAATACTTCTGACCTATATGGGGCATATATCAGAAAGAAGCGATTGATTGACGAATCATACAAAGCGTTTACACAGCCTATTTATATGGATACGACCTTTCGAATCAGTGATAAGTTTGAAAAAAAGATTGCCCAACCAGATATACTTATAAATGTGCAGGAATATGTTAATTTCTCATCTTTGGGCCTACTCCTCAAGGAAGTTATCAGGCCGGTCTATTATGGTGTAAAAAAAGGAGTAGAGGTTGTCCGTGTTAAATACCTTCCATCTGGTCTTGCCAAAGATGATCCTGTCTACGTAATTGATGGAAAGGCTACTTATGACACCAAATATTTTTTATCAATTCCTACTTCTAATATTGAAACGCTTGGTATTATTAATAATGATCGTAAGCTGAGTCGATTTGGTCCGATGGGTTTAAATGGGATTATTATTATTCATACGAAAGGTGGATCGTATGCGCCGACACCAAAATCGACTTGCTTTGTTCAAGGCCTTAGCAGATATATATCATTTGAGGTTAGCAATGGGCTAGGAAGCAGAGCAGTGCCTACATTTAGAGCAGGGGTGTATTGGAATCCCATGAAAACGGGTTCATCAAGTTACGCATCAGACCAAGTCTTGATGTCTGATGATGCAGTTGATTTCATTAAGAACGTTCGAGGTTATCTATCTGATGGCAAGCCTGTCAATCGTTTCCAGATTATACAAAATCATTAAATGACGCTGCCATTGTACTCTTGTGGTCAACAGATTTGACTACGTATTTTCGCGAATAATTTTGCGCGAATACGATTAACAGTTGTTTCTGTTCCATTCAAATTAGTGTATTTTTAGGGAAACAAAATGAATTTATTATGAACGCAAAAGATGCGCTCCAGCAATTAGAAGAAGGTAATAAACGGTATGTTCTAGGTGACCTAAGACATCCGCATACAGATACGTCATGGCGTGAGTCTCTTAAATCAGAACAACACCCTTTTGCCGTCGTGTTGAGTTGTGCAGATTCCAGAGTTGTACCAGAGCTTCTATTTGATCAGGGATTAGGTGATTTATTTGTGATACGCGTGGCTGGTAACATCGCCAAGGATAAAGTGATAGGTAGTATTGAATATGCTATTAAATTCTTGAATACAAAACTTGTGGTTGTCATGGGTCACGAAAATTGTGGTGCAGTGAACGCCAGTATGGGTGATTCAGATCCAGGGGGGCATATTGGGATTATCATCGAAAAAATCAAACCTGCCGTCTATATGGCGAAACGAATGGAGGGTGACCCATTGACTAACGCTATTAAGCTTAATGCTCAAATAGTTTCAGAAGAATTGAAAGAATCGAAACCAATTCTTCAGGATGCAGTGAAAACAGGAGGGGTGCATATTGTTTCAGCCTATTACAAATTATCAACTGGAGAGGTCGAGTTTACTTAATTGTAATGCTTGCAAGTAGGGATTGTTAGGCATCTACTTATGTGGTTCGTCAATATTGAAAAGCACATGAATTCGTGTAAGTTTTCTCTAAATTATTCAGCATAGAGTGATAATTAGTGTGACATATCTTCTCGATTAGCTGTACCAAGCGCAATAAATAGTTTTGAATGTTCTCCTCTAGATTCGAAGTGTGAATCAGATTGCCCATTGATTTGCCCACGATATTTACAACTACCTATAAGGTCACTTAACTAAAACTTTGTGATACGGTTTTAGTCATTGAGTCTTATCAATGTCAAATGGCAGCTATGATGTGATTTAACAAAAACTATAAACTTATGTTTGGCACCCAAATATGCTTTGATGAATACTATTAAGATCCCTTTTATATTGCTTTTGTGCTTTTGCATAGTGATGCCGTTCGATTCGCAAGGACAATGTGACGCCAAGCAAGACAACGAAGTAGCATCGTCCGACTATGTATTAGTATGGGCGGATGAGTTTGAGGTAGATGGAGGACTTTGTGAGGATAATTGGCATCATCAAACTCAACTACCAAATGGTGATAGTTGGTACAATGGCGAATTACAGCATTATACAAATCGCTTGGAGAATACATTTGTGCAAGGTGGCAACCTCCATATTGTTGCTAAGCGAGAGTCATTTACACATCAAGAACGTACAAAGCAGTTTACTTCAGCCCGTCTAAATTCTAAATTCGCTTTCACTTACGGAAGAGTAGATGTACGTGCAAAATTACCAGCAGGATCAGGTACATGGCCAGCGATTTGGACCTTAGGTCAAAACATCGTTGAGCTAGGAGGTTTTTGGACAGAGACTAGTGGAACCACTGGGTGGCCGGCATGCGGTGAGATTGATATTATGGAACATTGGGGCTATGAGCCAGATGTAGTGCATGGTTCCATACATACCACCTCCAGTTCTGGTGCAACGGTCAATACTAAGACGGTTTTAATCAATGATGTAAGCACAAACTTTCAAATGTACTCTTTAATCTGGACGCTGGAATCCTTGCAATTCTTAGTGAATGATGAGTTATTTTATTCGTACAAACCATCCGAAAAGAATAGTGCAAACTGGCCATTTGATGCTCCACAGTATATCCTGCTAAATATAGCGATGGGTGGCATAGGGGGAGACATAGACCCGCTTTTCTCAGAGAGTGAAATGGAAATAGATTATGTCAGAATATATCAACGGCAGGAGCCACAGGATGTGCTGTCTGTGTCCCAGCAGAAGCAAGTCAACCCTTTTTTGGTTGTTGAAGGAAAGCTAATTTTACCATTTGATGAAAGAGTTTAGCCTTATGAACTAGAAATATTTGATCTAGCAGGAAACCGCCTGTTGAATAAGAGAATATCGAGAACGGATTCAACCGTAGATGTAAGTCAGTATCGCCCACAGGTGCTGTTAATTAGGCTTCAAACGTCAGAAATGGAAGTTGTTTACTCTGGAAAAATGTTAATACGATAGTTTTCTGAAACAAGTGCTTATATAGCGCTTCACGGCACTCTTCTTAAATAATCATAGAATAAATTAAACATATGTTTAAAACATTTGTATAAATAGTTGAAGAAGTATTAAGTTGCATTCAGTTATATATAGTAGATGGCAAAGAATAAGACGACAGAAGAGAAAATCAAGGCATCCGCAAGGGAGATCTTTATGAAAAAAGGTTTTTCGGCCACCAAGACAAGAGATATTGCCGACTTGGCTGGTATTAACCTTGCACTTGTCAATTACTACTTTAGGAGTAAGGAAAATCTATACCAACTGATCATGATGGAGACTATGCAAGATTTTTTCTCTAAAATGATGTCAGTTGTTTTCCAAGTAGATTCCTCATTAGAAGAAAAGCTCAATTACATGGCGGATGCATATATTGATTTATTGCTCAGGCAGCCAGATATGCCTCTATTCTTATTGAATGAAATGCAGTCAAACCCCGAAGAATTAGCGAATAAATTGACGTCTAGAGCTATTATCAAAGAGTCAGTTCTTTTTAGACAATTGGGTGAACAGCTAAAGAAGACTGGGCAGACGATTCATCCTATGCATTTTATCTTTAATCTATTGAGTTTGATCATTATGCCATTTGCAGCAAAACCCATGCTTAGAGCTGCGACGGGACTTAAAGCGGATGAGTTTGAAGCTTTGATGAAAGAAAGAAAAGCATTGATCCCTAAATGGATAATGATTCTTACTAACTAAAAAAAAATTTGACTTGAATTTAAACAAACGTTTAAAACGAAAATATTAATCATCATGTTAAATACCTTAAAAACCTTGTTGAAATTTGGTCTGCTGGCTATGACTTCATTGCTAGCTTATGTAAGTCCTGCACAAAGTCAAACATACCTTAGTCTGGATACTTGTTTGATACTTGCCAATCAGAACTATCCTCAAGTTCGACAATATCGACTGTTAGAGCAATCAAGTGATTTTTCAATAGCAAACGCTCAGAAGGGGAAGTTGCCTCAAATACATGTTGTAGGTCAAGCGAGTTATCAGTCTGAGGTAACCTCGTTGCCAAGTGGCGGCTCTTCAATCAGCAAGGATCAATACAAGCTGTATGCAGATATTACGCAGCCATTGACCGATATAGGTGTAATCAATCAACGAAAACGGATACTAGAAAATCAAAATGAATTAGATAAAGCGAGTCTTAATATTCAGATGTATCAACTCAATAGCCGTGTGAGCGATCTGTACTTTGGTGCCCTGCTATTGCAAAATCAATTAGTCCAGACCGATTTGACACGTTCCAACCTCAATGCGGGCATTCAAGCAGTCGAGGCTGCTGTGAAGTATGGGGTGGCTTTAGAGAGTAATCTTGAGGTCTTGCAAGCCGAACGGTTGACTTTGCTTCAAAGGCAGATAGAGCAAGAAGCAAGTTTAGATGGGTTTCAAAAGATGTTGAGTTTGTTTATTGGCGTGGAGCTAAATGAAGCTATTCAGCTACAAAAGCAACTAGAGGTCCCTTTATTGGCTAGTGAAATCAACCGTCCAGAGTTGTCCTTATTTACTGGTCAGTTAAATGGGATCGCTTTACAGAATGAGTTATTAACAAAAAGCAATAGGCCAAAACTAAATCTCTTTCTTCAGACAGGTTTTGGGCGTCCAGCTTTAAATTTTCTGAGCAACGATTTTGATCCCTATTATATTGGAGGTGTCCGCTTCTCCTGGAAAATCTCTAGCTATTTCACGAGCGCTAACCAAAGACAACTATTCGCTGTAAATGAGCAATGGATCGAGTCTGAAAAGGAGACCTTTCTTTTTAATACGAACCTAGCACTTGAGAGACAACAGACTGAGGTATTGAAAATGCAGCGTTTAATTATCCAAGATAAAGAAATCATTACCCTACGAGAGAAGATTGTAAGGACATCTAAGAATCAACTTGCTAATGGAGTAATTACGGCTAATGATTATCAAAAGGCTGTTGTAGCAGAAGATTTAGCTCGTCAAAACAATGTATTGCATGAGATAGAGCTACTCAAAATCATAAATGACTATAAAATTATTGCAGGTAACTGAATCATTACAAAGAACACAATTATGTATAAATCACTTATATTTTTTTCGATCGCCATTGGGTTTGCTGCTTGCAGTGATTCCTCGCAAATGTTTGATGCATCTGGAAGTTTTGAGGCCGATGAAACCATTATTTCAACAGAAGTTGCTGGCACGTTACTATCCTTTGAAGTCTTAGAGGGACAGGTACTAGCTGCGGGTCAGGAGGTAGGTTTAGTTGATTCTATGCAGCTACATTTATCTCGAAAGCAAGTACTTGCTCAGGTCGCAGCGGTGCTAAGTCGAAAACCTGATATCAACACACAGCTAGAGGCGCTAAACGCACAGATGAAAGCTGCTGAGAACGAACAAGTAAGAATCAGTAACCTGCTAAAATCGGACGCGGCTACACCAAAACAACTGGACGAATTAGTTGCTCAAATTGCTGTCTTACGAGGTAACATAAAGGCGGCAAAATCTACATTGTACAATACTACAAATAGTATTGACATGGAAGTGGCGCCATTACGCGTACAGATAGAACTACTTGATGATCAATTAAGTAAGAGTCGATTGATCAATCCAATAGCGGGTACTGTTATTGCGACCTATGCCGCTAGACATGAGCAAGTAGGAAGGGCAAAAGCACTTTACAAGATTGCAGATTTAAGTGAGCTGACTTTGCGCGCTTACATCACAGGAGATCAACTGACTCAAGCCAAGTTAAATCAGACCTTGACGGTTTCAGTCGACAACGGCAATGGCGGATATGATGCCTATGAAGGGTTACTTTATTGGGTAAGTGACAAGGCTGAATTCACGCCAAAAACAGTACAGACAAAAGATGAGCGCGCTAATAAGGTCTACGCAGTTAAAATCAGGGTGCCAAATCCAGGTACGCTCAAAATTGGTATGTACGGTGAAGTAAATCTGTAATCGTATGAAGGATATTGTCATAGATAAGATTACTAAACGTTATCTGAAAAATGCAGAACCCGCCGTCAATCAGATTTCGATGGAAATTGAAAAAGGCACATTATTTGGCCTAATCGGTCCAGATGGTGCGGGCAAAACGACACTTTTTCGAATACTTACTACGTTGCTTCTAGCTGATGAAGGGACAGCTACAGTCACGGGACTAGATGTCGTCAATGATTATCAAAAGATACGTAGCATAATAGGTTATATGCCAGGCAAGTTTTCCCTATATCAGGACCTTTCCGTAGCTGAAAATTTAGACTTCTTTGCCAATATTTTTCATACGAGCTTGGCGGAGAATTATGAGTTGATAGAAGATATCTATCTTCAATTGGAGCCATTTAAGGACCGTAGAGCTGGGAAGCTTTCTGGTGGTATGAAGCAGAAACTGGCCTTATGCTGTGCGCTCATCCATCGGCCTAGCGTACTATTCTTGGATGAACCTACCACAGGAGTGGATGCTGTTTCTAGAAAGGAATTTTGGGAAATGTTGCAGCGTCTCAAAGAACAGCAAATCACGATTCTAGTCTCTACTCCGTATATGGATGAAGCTAG
>JBLHTU010000099.1:0-13403 GCA_047627515.1 Cyclobacteriaceae bacterium
CTATGACAGAAAGGGCGATATCTATTTCATTAATGCTATTATAAATATGCGTAGAATGACGCAAATATTTATTCCCAACAGATCTTGGTTGCATTTTCTTTTTGTCCCATAGGAGTTTCTGAAGTTCGGGACCTGTATACCCAGTCATACTATATGTAGTAATACCGGCACACATGGAACCCTCCATAGAAGAGTGTATAGTTACTTTTCCGATATCTGTGAGGCCCGACCTTAAATGATCCCCTAGTTCTTTGACTCTGCTTAACCATCGGTCAGGCCCGATCGTGTTAAAAAAGTCTAAAGACGCCTCAAGCCCCTTCATCCTTGTCGGATTGCCGGTGCCGTTCTGCATCAAACGAAACCCGTGATCTTCTTGATTATCCCAATTATAACTAGGAATAGTAGCCCATATATCAGCAATTTTGTCAGGGTGGATATAAAGAATACCACTACCTGCAGGAGCAAGCAGCCATTTGTGCAAACTACTGTAATAGGCATCACAGCCAATATCTGTAACATCTACTGGGATTTGACCGACACATTGTGCTCCGTCCAGAACGGTAAATATGCCTCTTGTCCGCGCTTCAGCACAAATTTCTTTGACGGGAAGAATTGTGCCAAATATAGAGGCAATATGAGGAATAGCGATGACCTTAGTTTTTTTCGTTACAACGGAAAAAACAGCATCAAATATCGCTTGTGGGTCATTTGCAGGAATAGGTAGCGTTGCTTGTTTGTATACACAACCAAGTCGCTTAGCGGCTTGCTGCCATGCAGCAAAACCACCCCCATGCTCCTGGTCTGTATTGATTATTTCGTCACCTTTCTTCAGCGTTAGACCATTGGCGATGTAATTCATGCCAAACGTGGCGTTCTGTGTTAAGGCAATATTCTGGTAGTCGGCATTGACGACTTGGCCAATTTTTTTCCGAATATCAATGTATGGAAAGTATCCAGATAATAGCGCAGGCCCACTGCCGTTTTTGTAATCGACATCAGCGGCATTTACGCTATAATATGTTTGATGCTCTTGCATTTTCTGTAAGACATAGCTGGAGGAGGGCCCCATGGTTCCATTGTTGAAATAAGTGGCGTCCTTTTTTAAAGGAAAAAAATCCCTCACTAGACCCCAGAAGTCTTCGTTGTTTTCAGCCTTTGCCAATGTCCTTAATGAATAATCCGAAGGTCCGGAATTAGCCAGTGATGGTAGCGCAGCGCTGGCGGCAACACCCAGTATCCCTTGTCGGATAAAATGTCTTCTGTTCTTTTTCATATTGAGTCGGTTTTGCTGAGAATTGAAGCTAATGCATCTATAAGTGTTTCTTTCTTTTCCTTTTGTAATGCTTTTCGTATTTCTTCCTTGTTCGCATTTCTGTTGACAACCTTGACTGTTTCTTCACCAAGGCCTTGTATGTTGGTGGTTTTTTCTTCGGAAAGCGCCAGCTCATCACAGATCGTATCGAGGACGCTTTTGGCTTTTCGCTTAGCAGAAATGAGAGGGTTGTAGCTAGCAGTAGCATCTCTTAATGCCCAGCTATCATAGTCTACCTTTAAGTCTTCGATTGACCGTATTCTTCTATCCGAGAGCGAAAGCAATTGCTCTAGTACGGCAACAGTGCCGTACTTCCAAGCGTCGAGGTCGAAGTCACTTTCTTCCAGAGTCTCTATTCTTTTTTTGATTAATTCAATTTTGGATTGAGACATGGCCAGTAGCTTTTTTTACTTAAAAATAAGCACTGATGGCCAGAATACATATTTCACGGTCTTTGCTGATCAAAGCAGATAAGCAGATAGCCATTGAGGTGCTCAAGAATTTTAAGCAATGGCCTGTCTGGTTCCGCTGGTTGATCATGTAGGATGACGTGTAGCTTACATACATTGAAGACGGTAACCAGTACGCGTGGAAAGGGAATCGCATAGGATCAGGACAGATGTCCAAACAAGCGACTCAATCGGAGGAAAAACTCGCCTTCGACTTACTCTTTCTAAAGCCATTTCGATTAAAAACGGTCATCTTATTTGAGGTAAGTCAAGATGGTGATCACTGTCTGGTGAACTGGGGAATGGACACAAAACCACCTTTTTCTCTTTTCTGGAGGAAATAGGAAATGTTGCTACGATGAGTGCCGATTATGACAGAGGGTTGCTGATGTTAAAAGGCTATTTAGAGACAGGCTCTGTCCTCTCCAGGAGGGAGGAGATTGGCGTTGTTACCTTTCCTACTTGCAAATACATCGGGGTGACTACTGCATGTGGAGTTTCGGAGATGAAGGAACTAATGCAAAATGATAGGCAAGGACTTTCTCTCTTTGTAGAGGAGGAAAAGAGGGATGTTACCGGTGAATCATTTACAAATTATCATAAATGGGATTTGGCTAAAGGGCAGGTCGCTTTTACCATTGGAATTCCTGTCGCCGATGAATTAGTAGGCCTTAAGTCTCCTGTCCATATTGGAAAAATCCCAAAACTTAAGGCGTTTAAGATCATTCATGAGGGGCCGTACAGACATTTAGGAAATGCCTGGGGCTTGGGCAATATGATAGCTCGGAACAAAGATTAAAGTTTCGAAAAGGATACCCACCATTCTAGGTTTTTAAGAACGACCCTCAAGATACGGCAGACGAGTTTTTAGAAAGGGACTTATACTTTCCATTGGAGGATTAAATGATCAGGTAGAGGAGCATAAGAAGAATAAGCATTCCAGCTACCCAAACGTTTAGTTTTGACGGCTGCGTGAACTCATACTGACAGATCGGACATTCTTTTTCACGGCTATCGATCATCATGGCACAAGAAGGACATTCTTTTTTCTTACCCACAATCCAAAAGTAACAAAAAGCAGATAGGTGTATTTGTCAGCTAGAAGATATATCTACGCGACTTTATTTGCGTTATGCTTTTTACATCACAAACTGTATCTAATGAAAGTACTAATCTCTATTCTTCTTCTATTTTCGATGATTTTTGTAAAGGAGTTGCATGCTCAATCGGCTAACGAACGCGTTGAGATGGCCTTACAGCAAATTAAGTCTGGAGATCTATCCGCCGCCAGAATTTCTATTGAGCAGTTGGACAAATACAAAGTGGGTGTGCTCGCAAAGGAGCTAGACACTCAAGCCAAAGCCAAAGCCTTTTGGCTCAACTTATACAATGCAACAGTACAATTACACTTGCAGGAAGACCCTAGGAGGTTTGATGACAGAGATGTGTTTTTTCAAAAAGACTGGATTAGAGTGGCGGGACTGGATATAAGTCTTGACGCTATCGAGCACGGCATTATTCGAAGATCAAAAAATAAATTATCACTAGGTTATATGGATAAACTGTTTGTTGATGGTTTTGAAGAAAAATTTAGACTAGACGAAGTTGACTATCGAGTTCATTTTGCGTTGAATTGTGGCGCATTGAGCTGTCCGCCAGTAGCCATATATTTTACGGATAGACTTGAAGAGCAATTGGATAAGAGCAGTAAGCTTTACTTACAAGATCAAATTAGATTAGATGAGAAAGAAAATGATCTCTATGTACCTAGACTTTGTTTCTGGTTCAACGGGGACTTTGGAGGAGAGGACGGAATCAAAGAAATGCTAAAAAAGCACGGCTTCACTGATCTTCTTCTAAAAGACCCAGATATTGAATATCTGGAATATGATTGGACGTTAAAAGTCTCGAATTATATCGAAATTTAGAGTAACATTTGCGGATGACCATCAGCGTCATCATACCGACCCTCAATGAGGAGGTGACCATCGGTCACCTCCTGGGATCCCTTGTCGCGCGTGATTTTATAGAAATCATTGTGGTAGATGCAGGAAGTGAAGACCAAACAGTAAAAATTGTATTACAATTTGCGAAGGTGGTTTTATTGACCTGTAAAAGGGCCTCCAGAGCAGAGCAGATGAATATGGGTGCGGAAGCAGCGAGTGGAGACATTCTGCTTTTTATGCATGCTGATATAAAGTTTCCTGACCGTTTTGAGCAAAATGTGGAGGCATCCATTTTGAGTGGAAATGACGCAGGTTGCTTTTGTTATTGGTTTGATAGCCCAAGGAGGCTGTTGAGAGTCAACGCATACTTCACCAAACTCAAGGGGTTAATATGCAGAGGAGGAGATCAAACTTTGTTCATCAAACGTTCATTTTTCCGTCAGCTTGGAGGATTTAATCAAGCATTCTGCGTGATGGAAGATTTTGAGTTGATACAGCGAATTCGAATAAAAGGGACATTTTTTGTGCGTCCCGAAAGAATCCTGGTTTCTGCAAGAAAATATAACGAAAACGCTTGGCTGCGTGTTCAGTGGGCCAATCTTGGAGCATTTATCATGTTTCGGTTGCATGTAGAGCCTGCCAAAATACAGCGGCGCTACAAAAGCTTGCTATCCGTTAACTGATCCTACTCCAGGTGAAAGCATTGGCCTGTTTTTGTTTTAGCTGAAAGGCCAATTGCGGATAATCGGTCAGTTCGGGATCTGCTGCTAGTAAGTCAATAGCAGATTGCCTGGCTAGCAGCAGAATTTCTCCATCTTTTGATAAGTCTGCAAGTTTCAGGTCCAATATGCCGCTTTGCTGAGTACCCATTAGATCCCCTGGGCCTCTTAGCTTGAGGTCCGTTTCTGCAATTTTAAATCCGTCGTTCGTCTCTACCATCGTGCCGATGCGCGTTTTAGCCTCTTTGCTTAATTTCAGACCGGTCATCAGCAGACAAAATGATTGTTCTGCACCACGTCCGACTCGTCCGCGTAACTGATGCAGTTGGGAGAGGCCAAACCGCTCTGCGTTCTCGATGACCATAACACTGGCGTTCGGGACATTGACCCCTACTTCGATGACGGTAGTAGCCACCATTATTTTTGTTTCGCCTTTGGCAAACCGTCTCATTTCGAATTCCTTGTCGTCGGCTTTCATGCGGCCATGTAAGATCGAAAGAGGATAGTTTGGGAATCGTCTCGAGATGGACTCATAGCCATCCATTAGGTCTTTGTAATCCATTGTAGAGGATTCTTCGATCAGAGGATAGACAATATAGATCTGGCGTCCTTTGAGAACCTCCTTGTCTAGAAAGTCAAACATTCGAATCCGTTGACTATCTCGCATATGTTGTGTCTGAATGGGTTTCCTTCCCGCAGGCAATTCATCAATGACAGATATATCCAAATCCCCATACAAAGTCATAGCGAGTGTGCGCGGAATCGGTGTGGCTGTCATGACTAGAATGTGAGGAAATGTTTTTTCGTTTTTTTGCCAAAGCTTTGCTCTTTGTGCCACGCCAAAGCGGTGCTGTTCGTCCACCACGGCTAAACCAAGTTGTTTAAATTTCACTTTGTCCTCGAGCAAAGCATGTGTGCCAACAAGAATCTGAAGAGAGCCATCTTCAAGTTGCTCATGAATGATTTTACGGCGTGCCTTCTTTGTGGAACCTGTCAGCCTGGCTATCGATAAACCAAGCTGCTCAGCATAGGTGCTCAGTCCATCGAAATGTTGCTCTGCCAAAATCTCTGTAGGTGCCATTAACGCACATTGCGTCCCATTACCTATGGCAATCAACATGCACAGGAAGGCTACCATCGTTTTGCCACTACCGACATCGCCTTGTACTAGTCGGTTCATCTGGCTTGCAGACCGAAAATCAGCATAGATTTCCTTGATTACTTTTTTTTGTGCCCCCGTCAGTTCAAATGGAATGTATTCTTTGTAGAACTTATTAAGTAACTCGCTGTTGCTAAACACGATCCCCCGAAACTTGTCGATTCTTGTCAGTTTTAGGCGGATTAATTTAAGCTGAATCATGAGTAGCTCCTCATATTTCAATCGATATTGAGCCTTTTTTAACGCGACTGTATCTGTTGGAAAGTGGATAGATAGTAAGGCAGATTTGCGGTCTATCAAACCATATTTTAGTATCAGATCTTTGGGCAAGACTTCCGTTAAATAGTTTTGTGATTCTCTAAGTAAGACCTGTATGGCTTTTCGCAGGACTTTCGAGTCCACAAATCGTTTTCTAAGCTTATCAGTTAGGGGGTATACAGGATACAAGTAGTTGTTTTTTGGCGCTTCACTGATCAGCGGCTCCACCTCAGGATGTGCAATATTTAGCGTGCTACCATACCTTGTAGGTTTCCCAAATATGATATAGGGAATACCCGCCTTGATACGTGACTGTACCCAATTGGCTCCTTTGAACCAGACAAGTTCAATTTCCCCAGTATCATCTTTACAAACGCCAACCAGTCGCTGCTTGTGTCCGACACCTACGGTAGACCAGCGGACGATTGTTGCCTTGAATTGTACCGCTACATCGTATTGTGAAAGATCTTTAATCTTCACAAACTGAGTGCGGTCCTCATAGCGAAAGGGAAAATAGCGCAACAAGTCTCCATAGGTAAACAGCTCCAGCTCTTTGGCAAGCAGTTCCGCTCGCTGAGGCCCAATTCCTTTTAGATATGAAAGTGATTGATCAAAAAAGCCCGGCATGAGGTATGTACAAAAATTCTTTTATTTACTTTAGAAATATAGGTATGCAATATGATTTATGAAAAGCACAGATAGGGCATTCTTCCACAATTTGTACCCTCCTTGGGACAAAGTTGTTTACACTAGTAACTATTAGCTCGTTTGTAGCAATGCTGCGAGTTTTCGTAGCAGGTAATAACAATCAGATGCTTGTCGTTTCTTTTTTGACGTTCACTTGTTGCTTGTACTTACTAATAGGGAGCGTTTTGCTTCATATATCAAGTTAAACAAGCAAGTTGTAGGGAACAGGAGATTTTTCTTCAATGCAGCAACTATTCCGTGGCATCAAATTGTTGATGTTTCGGAGTCTCACAATCGAGTAAAAGTCAAGACTTCGGAAACAGAAGTACGGTTTGGCTTCTCCTCAGCATCATGTAATGAGCAAAAGATTAAAAGCCTTGTAGCTAACCACAAAAAAGGGTAGTCAACAAGCCTATTGCCACGTTAAAGTATTCAGCAAGTGTACTAGGTCGTTTTTGATGAAATCGATCGCAGGCTTGAGAGAGTCGTTTTTCGTAGCGGTTTGAAAATAGAGAGCCCCTCTTAAAAAATGTTTGCTACTGTCGGTGATATGAAACTGAAACTGTGTTGGGACATCACCTTCCAACTCACTGACCGAGGCAACATTGCCACTTTGCAGCAGCAGGATTTTTTCCTCAATCGCGTATGCTTTTACATTGTGCTGAGAAGTTAATCTGTAACTATCAGCCAAGTAGCCATCCACGAGTGAGTCTTTGTTGATGGGCTTGTAGGTAATCTGAACAAAGGCCTCAAAGTCAGGATAGTGAATATCTATCCAATACCGCTCGGAAAGCCATGAAGTATCTTTCAGTAGGAGTGCATTTTGAGAGTACTCAAACTGATAGGGGAAAGTATCAGGAAGTAATACGTAACCTACCTCGGGCATGTTGATCCGGTTGTAGCCTTTGGGCTTGGGCAGGAAGGTAGTCTCGCAAGCGGCGAACAGAATAATGAGACCAATAGCGAAGAATGAGTGTTTAATCTTCATAGAGGCTACTATTGTCCTTCGTCCCGTCATTATTAACAACCCTAATTCTCTTAATTCTTTTTTGATCTACCGCTACGATCGTAAACATGAAGTTGGCATATTCTATTTGCTCACCTGCGTAGGGGAGCTTTTTATCAATCTCAAGCAAGAGACCTCCAAGGGACTCACTTTCACCCTTCACGGGGTCAAACAAGGCACTTTCTACTTGCAGTATTTTACAGAAATCATTTAGAGAAGTTTTCCCTTCAAAAATGTATGTGTTCTTGTCGATTTTTCGAAAGTTAACCTCTATTTCCTCATCAAACTCATCATTGATGTCTCCTACGATTTCCTCAATAATATCTTCCATCGTTATCAGGCCTTCCGTACCTCCATACTCATCGATGACGATGGCCATATGGACTTGTTTTTCTTGAAAGTCTTTGAACAAGTCATCAATTTTTTTGCTTTCAGGGACAAAAAAGACCGGCCGTAGTTTTTCTTGCCAATTAAAGTTTTCGTCCTCGTTGACGTGAGGAAGGATGTCCTTTATGTACAAGACGCCCTCTACCTTGTCTATTGTTTCGTTGTAGACAGGAATTCGGCTAAACCCTGTTTTGTTGATCTGATCCATGAGTTCATGGAAGTCAATCTCCATATCAAAAGCGGTAATATCAACCCTAGATCTCATGATTTGCTTGACAGAGAGTGTGCCGAAGTTTACAATACCCTTTAGAATGCCCTTTTCCTCTTCTGTCGTCTCCCCTTCTGTAGTGATGTCAAGCGCTTGATTTAGTTCATCGACAGAGACATTATAGCCTTTTCGTTGAACCCGTCGCTCTACTACATTACTCACAGAAATAAGAAACCAGGAGATCGGCTGCAGCACCCGTGACATTAGAAAGAGAAAGCGAGCAGTTATTCTTGCAAACCGAATAGGGTCGTGGCTGGCAAAGACTTTAGGAACGATTTCTCCAAAGAAGATAATGAGAATCGTAATGATTGTCGTCAGTACGGCTATTGCCGCCCCACCAGCATTTTTATCGCCGACTAGTTGCCACGTGGCGTACGTAGAGATGGTGACGATAAACACATTTATAAGATTGTTTAAGATCAGAATTGTGGCCAGTAATTTTCTGGGCTTCTCAAGAAGCAACTTGATTTTGGCGTCTTTTTCCTCTTCATCGATATCATTAGCCTTTAAACTAAAGAAAGCAACCTCTGAGCCTGATATCAAACCAGACATCATCAAAAGGACCAAAATAAGAAGGATGTAGCTAATAAAAAATGTGGGAGATTGCTCCACCAGCATTGTCATCAGTACCGATGGGTACTGATCATCTGTAGAAGATTCCAATCAGACTAGGTTTCGTGAAAAATGAACCCTTAAAATGGCAAATCATCAGTAGGGTCGTCCGAGTTATCCGGAGCAGGAACAGCTTGTGGAGCTGGGGGATTCATCGCCGGGCTATTTGGTTTTGCATCAGGAGAGATGTTGTCTTGCTGCCCAGAGTTATTGCCACCAGCAGAGCCTAGCATAGTCATGTTTTGCACACGTATCCGTACTTTTTTTCTATTATTACCTTGATCGTCTTGCCAGGTATCAGATTTGATGCGGCCTTCTGCGTAGATAGTTTTGCCTTTGGTAAGATATTGCTCAGCAATTTTGGCAAGACCATCCCACATTTCTAAATCGTGCCATTCTGTGTTCTCTATCTTATTGCCGCTTTTATCTTTGTAGCTCTCAGAAGTAGCGATTGTAACGTTTGCCACGACCGAACCGTTTTCTAAATAACGTACCTCTGGATCTTTACCGAGATTTCCAACTAAGATTACTTTGTTTACACCAGCCATATGATAAAAATACTTAAAATCCGGTTTCAGTCAAATAATTGACCATCAATTTTGACTTAGGCAAAGTTAGCACTTCCTCTGCAGAGTACGAGGTCAAAGCATAAGTATCCATCAATTTTGCGAACGTTTTAGTATCCTCAATTGAGAATCTGTGGAATTGCGCGTGAATCCTTTGGTGCGTCAACAGATGAATATACCATTTGGAGCTTTCTCTCGGCCCAAAATCTTGAAGTTGTTTTGGTTCGATAGTATCAGTTTGCTCAAGCAAAGCAAACTCATTGAGCCCTTGCCATACGTCACCCGCCTCTCTTTGTCGAAGTCCAATCTTACTATCGTGCTGAAAGATCAGATAGTGAAAATACCTGTTTCGGACTTTTACTTTTTTTGTTTTGACAGGAAGACTTGATTGTTCGCCCGTTGACTTTGCATAGCAATGCGAATTTAAAACGCAGTTATGGCACTTTGGTGATGTAGGTGTACAGACAGTGGCACCAAGCTCCATCATTGCCTGGTTAAAGTCACCTGGGTTAGCCCGGTCAATGAACTCGTTAAGAAAAAGCATGAAATCCGGACGGCTTTTACTTTCGCTGATATCAGAGAAGATACCAGCAAACCGAGAGGCTACTCGGTAGACATTTCCATCTAAAACGGGAGTGGCCTGATCAAAGCAAATCGAGGCAATAGCAGCGGCAGTGTAGGGCCCGATTCCTTTCACTTTGAGCAAGCTGTCATATGAAGCTGGAAAAACGCCACGTTTGTCGATTGCTATATACTTAGCGCCAGCATGCAGGTTTCTGGCCCTGCTATAATAGCCAAGCCCTTCCCAGAGCTTCAGCACCTCCTGTTCGTCGGCCGATGCTAGTGATCGCACATTTGGAAATCTTTCTATGAAACGGTAGTAATAGGGCAATCCCTGGACAACCCGTGTTTGCTGAAGAATGACTTCGGAAATCCATACAGGATAAGGATCTTTGGTAAGTCTCCAAGGCAGGTCCCGAGCGACACTTTTGTACCAATCAATTAACGAACCGGAGAGTTTAGAATTCACTTATTACTTTCTATTTATATATATAAACGCCTGATGCTTTTGTAATTAGCTCGTTCAAATATAATTTTGCCGACCTAAAAACAAGGACCAATTTTTCAATAAACTCAAAACTGTGACTAAAGCAGATATAATCAACGAAATCTCAGAAAAAACCGGAATCGATAAAGCGGATGTTCAAACCACAGTAGAGGCATTCTTTTCTGTCGTAAAAAGCTCCATGGCTGATGGAGAAAACATATACGTTAGAGGTTTTGGTAGCTTCATCAATAAAAAGAGAGCGAAAAAGATCGCAAGGAACATATCTAAAAACACTGCCATCGTAATAGATGAGCATTACGTCCCAAGCTTTAAGCCGTCCAAAATCTTTATCGATAAGATTAAAAGCAGCGCAAAACTTGCTAGAAGATAATTGAATAGATGAATAAATCTCAAATCATCCTATCCGTATTAGCCATTGCTCTGGTTGTTTTCTTATTTCAGCTACCAACGGTAGTGGTGGAAAACGAAACCGGCGCAGTCGTGGAAATGCATGACATGGGTGTCAGCGACACGGATGCAACAGCAATTCAGTCACTTAGAGATTTAGTCATCAAGTCTGAGTCCCAAAATTTGGCTAACTTTGCGGACTCTTTAGCGAAGTACTATCTGAAGTATGGATATCTCGATAGCGCAGTATCTGTAGCAGGTGAATACCTAGTCAAAGAACAAAGTTCTTTAAAATCGTTGCGAAGTGCAGGCAATGTCTATTACGCTGCTTTCGAAAGATCTCAAACATCTGAAGAAGCGACCGAACGGATTGCCCTAGCTAGAAATGTTTACCAACAAATCGTGGAGCTAGACAGTGAAGACCTTTTGTCGCAAACACGACTTGCCATGACTATGGTTACGACTGAAAACCCAATGGCGGGGATTATGATGTTGCGAAAGGTTTTGGAAGTAGATCCAGAGTTTAGAGATGCTATTCTCAATCTGGGATTACTCTCTATCAGATCTGGCCAATATGACAAAGCGGTAGATCGTTTTTCGAAGTTGATGGAAAAGGACTCGTCTGACTATGAGGCCTTACTTTATTTGGCTATTGCCACAAAAGAAATAGAGCCAGAGCTAGCAACGATATATTTTGAACAAATCGTCGAAACAACTGGAGCAGACCCTGCTTTGGTTGTCACGGCACAACAATATTTACAAGAAAACTAAAATACGAACGAATTATGCCTTGCGGTAAAAAAAGAAAAAGACACAAGATTGCGACTCACAAGAGAAAGAAAAGACTTAGAAAAAACCGTCACAAGAAGAAGTAATCTAATACGGTAGAGAGTGAGCACAGAATTATTAATAAATTCAACTCAGAACGGATCTCGTATTGCCCTATTAAAAAACAAGCGACTGGTTGAGTTCCACCAAGAGGAGGAAAACCACCAGTTCAATGTTGGAGATATGTACCTCGGTACAGTAAGAAAAGTCGTGCAAGGCCTGAATGCGGCCTTCATTGACATCGGCTATGAAAAAGACGCCTTCTTACACTATTTAGACCTTGGACCTCAGGTAGAAAGCCTGAACAAGTTTACCAAGCTTACGCTCACGCGCAAAAACGCAAGTCATAAACTAAATGACTTCAAGCATGAGCCTGATATAAACAAACTGGGAAAGATCGGTCAGGTCTTATCCAGAAATCAGAAAGTTCTGGTTCAAGTTGTAAAAGAACCTATCTCTACAAAGGGACCTAGATTATCCTGTGAGTTATCAATTGCCGGCAGATATATTGTATTGGTGCCGTTTTCCAACGCGGTTAACGTATCCAAGAAAATAGCAGACTCTGCTGAGAGAAGGAGATTAGCACGCTTAATCAGTTCTATTAAACCCGATAATTTCGGGGTAATCATCCGTACAGTAGCTACTGGAAAGGATGTAAAAGAACTTGATAAAGATCTGCGTAATCTTGTTGCAACTTGGGAAAATGGAGTGAAAGCACTCAAAGATGCCCAAGCAGGAGATAAAGTAATCGGAGAGGTAAGTAGAGCCAATTCGATCCTTCGAGATGTATTGAACGAATCATTTGATTCGATCATCATCGATGAGAAGGAGCTTTACAATGAGGTGAAGTCCTACATTAGCAGTATTGCTCCTGATAAGGAAAAGCTCGTGAAGCTTCACCAATCTAAAGCCAAGCTTTTTGAAACATATGGTGTAGAGAAGCAGCTTAAAATGTCATTTGGGAAGTCTGTGACTGTAGCCAATGGAGGCTATCTTATCATAGACCATACTGAAGCACTTCATGTCATAGATGTCAACAGTGGAAATAAATCTAATCGTGAAGACGATCAGGAAAGCACAGCGCTGACAGTCAATACGGAAGCGGCCAAAGAGATCGGCCGACAACTGCGATTGCGTGACATGGGCGGAATCATTGTGATCGATTTTATCGATATGCGTAAACCCGACCACAAGAAGCAGCTGTATGCGCAGATGAAAGAGATCATGAAAGATGATCGCTCGAAGCATACAATTTTGCCGTTGACCAAGTTTGGGTTGATGCAGATTACGAGGCAACGTGTTCGTCCGGAGTTAAATATTGCTACCCGAGAGGTCTGCCCTACTTGCGGAGGTTCTGGAAAGATTACTGCATCTATACAGATTACGGAAAGTATAGAGACTACATTAAACTACATTTTTACAAAGCAAAATGGGGGTAAAGTCACATTATCGGCACACCCTTATGTAGCCTCTTATTTTACTAACGGAATGATGTCACGACAGGTAAAGTGGTACATGAAGCACTTCAAGTGGGTAAAAATCGTTGCAGATTCTTCATTAGGGATTAACGAGTACTATTTCTTGGATGCTAACGGAGAGCAAATAAAAACAACGGCTTAAAACTTAAGTCCGATATCAAACATCAGAACAGAGTTTCTGATCGAAAATTCTTCAGAGAGGGTTGGTTGAGTGGTTTTTACCACATTGGCCAACCCTCTGTTGTATGTAATCCCTGTAAATATTACCGTGT
>JBLHTU010000100.1:0-13355 GCA_047627515.1 Cyclobacteriaceae bacterium
ACAAAGTAATCTTCCAAGTATGATGGAAAGTTCGCACAAACTCAGAGATAAGAGTGACGTGGAGGCTTATATCACCCGACTATCTAAGTTCGACACAAAATTCAATCAGATTGTAGAAGGACTAAAAATTAGAGAGGAAAAAGGAATCATACCACCTCAGTTTGTTATCGACCGTGTGCTTAGCGAAATGTCAGGATTTGTGGGCAAGAATGAATCCATGACAATCAATTTGGAGGTCATCGATGAAGACCCAATAAAGTCAAATATATTGTTCACCAACTTTGACGACAAAGTAGCTCAGATTGAGGAACTGACAGACGAAGAAAAGGAAGCTTATCGAAACCAAGTAGCTACTGAAATAAGGACAACCGTATTCGACGCATACGGCTCACTGATTGCCTACTTTGAAACATTAAAATCCAAAGCCACGACGGACGATGGCGTATGGAAATTCCCCGATGGCGAGGCCTACTACCAATACCAACTGTCTCAAAATACGACGACTGACTTTACTGCCGAAGAAGTACATCAAATAGGATTATCAGAGGTGAGTCGCATCAAAGCAGAAATATCTGATATACTAACAAATCAAGGTTATGTAGACACAACACAAACAATCGGTGCGATCATTCAGCAAGTCAATAAAGAAGAGCGCTTTCTATATCAAAACAATGATGAAGGCCGAAAGGAAGTAATCGAAGGATACAACAGCATTCTCGATGAAATCAGTAACAACCTCGATGAAGCATTCAATATCAGACCTAAAGCATCGTTGGAAGTAAAAAGAGTCCCAAAGTTTAAGCAAGAAGGTTCGGCTGGCGCCTATTACGAACAACCACCTATGGATGGATCCAGAGGAGGTATTTTCTATGCCAACTTGAGAGACGTGACAGAAACTGTGAAGTTTGGAATGAAAACCTTGGCCTACCATGAAGGCATACCTGGACACCATTTCCAAATAGCAATACAAGGAGAGTTAGAAAATGTTCCCATATTCAGAACCTTCGGTCTCTTCACTGCCTATGTGGAGGGCTGGGCGCTATATGCAGAAAGGCTGGCATGGGAATTAGGTTTTTATGAGAATGACCCATTTGGAAATTTGGGCAGGCTGCAAGCGGAAATGTTCAGAGCTGTACGACTCGTAGTCGATACAGGCATCCACTATAAAAAATGGACACGTGAACAAGCGATTGATTATATGATCGCAAATACAGGAATGACGACGGGGGAAGTAGTGACAGAAATCGAACGCTATATCGTTATGCCTGGCCAAGCTTGTGCTTACAAGATAGGTATGATGAAAATACTAGCACTGAGAGAAAAAGCAAAAAATCAACTCGGTTACCAATTTGAGTTGAAGGAATTTCACAATGTAGTCTTGAAAAATGGGGCTGTCCCTTTAGATATATTGGAAGAGATTGTAGATGCTTATATCAATACTACGCTAGCCGGCAGTACCAGTTAATCAAATCCTATCATAGCTAACAATGTCCTTAATTTAAAGAGATGAAAACTCTATTGCTCGGCACGACGGAGAGAACTAAGTGCTCTGGCGAAAGGGTATCAAGTCAATTGTCTTGCTCGAAATTCTGCAAGAATTGCCAAGCAAAATAGATTAACTGTTTACTTAAAGGAAATCCGAACATAAAAGAGGAGCTAGAGACAGCCATAATTGGCTGTGATGCAATCTCATCGGCTAACTGACTAAGATATTGGGACAGTCGCTTCTGGCTAAAAAATAAATTGTACAGCAAATTGATGATAGTACACTCCCATCTCTTACTTAAGAAAAGCAATCTTTTGAAACAGTCAACGATAAATACTCGCAACTCAAAACAGAAACACATAACTATAATTGATTAAATAGAACTCCATGATACCAAAAAACGCAGTAATGAGAGTTGGTCGACCGACTGATCACTTGGAAGAAATTACGAAAATGTATGTAGAGGGTTTGGGTTTCGAAGTAATCGGCGGATTTGATGGCCATGGCGATTTTAATGGGCGAATGGTAGGGCATCCAAATCATCACTTCCACCTAGAATTTACTTCTCATATTACTGAGAAAGCAGGACGTGCACCCTCTCTTGAAAACCTCCTGATCTTTTACCTGCCAGTTAAGGCTGAGTACGAATTAGCGATCACAAGAATTACAAGTTCTGGATTTAAGAAAGTAAAATCCTTTAATCCTTATTGGGAAAAGGGCGCCCAGACTTTTGAAGATCTTGATGGCTATAGGGTAGTGATCAGCAGCGGGCCCAGCCCGTTCTAATCCTGCTGTAATGAGGCCGCCACTAACTTCAAGTAATTTTGACCCAACAGGCGTCATCCCTTGAATTGGAGTAATCAATTTGTGTTATTGAAAACCTATCCCATCAATAAGCAGCTGATTATATCTGCTGTCATCAATACTGTATAGATAGGGAGCTTTATTAGAAGCGCCCGTCATTAGTTTCTCATGCCTTATCAGTATGCCCAACTTGTGCATTTTTCTTTGAAAGTTCCCTCTATCAAGCTTTTTCTGAAGGATCGCCTCATACAGCGCTTTTAGGTCACTCATAGTAAACCGATCCGCCAATAATGACTTCCCAATAGGCAAATAATTAATCTGCATTTTCAAGTAGGCCAAAGCAGACGCTATCATCTGTGCATGATCAAGTACTACTGTAGGAAGTTCGTTAACAGATACCCATGCACAACATTCACTCAAATGATCTGGCACTAGCGAGGCTTTAGCTGAATCAATAAGCGCCACATAGGCTGTTGAAATAAAACGCTGATCAAACCATGATTGAAATTGTTTTTTGTGTTCCTCTGGCCACATTTTTTTAATTTCCGAGAAAGCGTTTTGACTTTGTTCATTGGCATCCCATCCCCTACTTAGTCCACTAAACGTGCGATGTTGTGTTAGAAAAACATCCTTAAGACCTGTCCGCTTCATCAAAATATCGCTTGCAACAGATTCCATTTCCGCGTCAGACGGTAAGAATCCGCCTGGCAGCGACCAGGCCTCTGCATTTCTGTACTTCAACAACAATACTTTGAGCACCCCCTGACGATAACCAAATACGACACAGTCCAGTGAAACTCCAGGTATAAGCATGTCGACCTGCTGAATAAACTGATCTGTAAGGGTATTTCTCATATTTTGTTACACTCATTCTTTTAATGTGTCAAATAAACAAAATAATCTATATCTTTATTTTGTCATATCGACACATTAGCAATATAGTTACATATATGAAACATTCTTTCTTTCTTCTTTTACTATCACTCTCTGTCAGTGCATGTCAAGACCAACAACCAACTCAATTACCCACATTAGTCAGTCAGCAATCAAAAGTTGTGCTAACAAATGACCAAATACAATTCAGAGATCTAAATCATAATGGAACGCTCGATATCTATGAGGATAGCCGACAAACGATTGAGACTCGTATCCAAGATCTCTTGAGCCAAATGACGGTTGCAGAAAAAGCTGGTATGATGTTTATCAACGGCGCACCTGTGAGCGCAGATGGACGCGCAGATGGGCAAGAAGGGCTTAGTGGACCAGCCGCGCGGATGAAATCTGTAGTTTACAGCATGGATAGCCTTAAGATGACCCACTTTAATATTTGGGATATCCCTGCAGACCCAAAAATATTTGCAAAATGGTACAATAATGTACAATCAGAAGCGGAAGCTGACCGGCTAGGTATTCCCGTCACCATTGCTTCCGATCCGCGACACCATCTGGGCAAAAACGTAATTGGGATGTCATCGACTGGTTTTAGTCAGTTTTGCGAAATGCCAGGATTCGCTGCACTTGGCGATGAGGCACTTGTGAAAGAATTTGCAAATATTGTGAGAGAAGAATACCTCGCAATAGGAATCAGAGAGGCACTTCATCCTCAGATCGATCTGGCAACTGAACCGCGTTGGTCAAGAATCAGTGGCAACTTCAGCGAAGATGCCGAATTAACTGCAAGACTCGTGAAGCCTTACATCACAGGTCTTCAAGGAGACGACCTCTCTAATGGCGTAGCCACAATGACCAAGCATTTTCCTGGTGGAGGACCACAGAAAAATGGACTTGATCCACATTTTTCATTTCAAGAAGGTCAAATATATCCTGGTGGCAATTTTGATTACCATCTAATTCCTTTTGAAGCTGCATTTGAAGTCAATACGGCAGCCATCATGCCTTATTACGGGGTACCGACAGATCAAACCGACGAAAACGTAGCAATGAGCTACAATAAAGCAATTATCACAACCCTACTGAGAGAGAAATACAAGTATGACGGTGTAGTTTGTACGGACTGGGGTTTAATTACTGATCTTCCTATGGGGCCCGATGTTGTCTGGAAGGCAAGAGCTTGGGGTGTAGAAAGCTTAACGGCACTAGAAAGAGCACTCAAGATCATCGAAGTAGGTTGCGATCAGTTCGGTGGGGAAAATCGTCCTGAATTAGTGGTTCAATTAGTAAAGGAGGGTAAACTTACAGAGGATAGAATCGATCAATCCATCACCCGGCTGCTCAGACAAAAATTCCAGTTAGGTCTTTTTGACAATCCCTTTGTGGACGAAAGTAAAGTAGAGGCGATACTGAGCAGACCCGCTTCAAAAGCTCTTGGTGAAAAAATGCAAAAGGAATCAATGACACTGCTAAAAAATAGTGGCAACGCACTCCCACTCTCCAAAAACCAACTCAAAGTGTACATTGAAAACATCGACAGTGCAACCGTAGCCAACTATGCAACTATAGTCGATACACCAGAAGAAGCAGACTTGGCCATCATGCGACTCAATACTCCATGGTACCCTGTCGATACGAAGAATTTCTTTGCAAGGGGGTTTCACCATGGCGACCTTGATTTTAAAGGGTCAGAAAAGGACAGGATCATGAAAGTACTAAGAACGGTACCAACTGTTGTGAATCTATATCTGGATCGTCCCGCAGTCATTCCAGAAATAACAGCCTCCGCGCAGGCTTTAATCGCAGACTATGGTGCCAGCGATCAGTCTGTCTGTGAAGTGCTTTTCGGAAATACATCCCCTATGGGAAAATTACCATTTGAATTACCTTCATCCATGAAAGCTGTGGCAAATCAAAAAACAGATGTTCCTTATGATAGCGAAAACCCCTTATTTAAGTTTGGTTTTGGGTTGAGTTACAAATAACACTCTCGGCGATTACCACGACGTGCTAGTTTTTAATTCATTGATCAAATGTCTCTCCGGCCAGGAACAAAACACCATTCTCTTTAAAAATGCGACTCATCCGCAAATATCTCGGCTACTTCATAGCAGGTATAATGGCAGTTTATGCGCTTAGCGGATGCTGATGATCTTCAGAGAGACTAATTTTTTGAAGAACGAAGCAATTACTAAACGCCAACTTGAGCGGTGGTGACCCTGATTGGCTGCCTCCATCACTCCCATCTTAAAATAACACAATGCTGAATCAAAACAAGATTGCACTTTGTACACCTCTCCTGTCAACCAAAAAATCTAAAGAAGTAACTGCTGGTAGGCTTGACTTTTTGAACTTAAGACCTGAATAAATAAATAGCGTGTTGAATCGGGATGAGTATATAAATAAGCACACATGTCTGACAAATATAGCGGAATGGGCCAGTTCTGCGCATCTCTACTCACCGACAGGAACAGCAGGGCAGAAACTAAGCTTAGATTACAAAGATTTGAGAGTCATTGCACCCGGCTACATCGCTGATATTGTCACCGAAGGAGGATACCCAGCACAAGGCATTAACTCATTATAAACAAAGTCAAATGGGTAATGAAAGCAGGTAAAATTGAAATCAATAAGACGGAATAATAGGCAAGAAGATCATAAGGTTTACAATAGTGTTATAGGCATAGAAAACCAATAACAGTAGGTAAAATAAAGCGCTGGAGACTATGAAAGCTTCCTACTGAATCCAAACTTTACTAGCTCTTACAACTGGAGTACCCGTTCATTTTAGCTGGTCGTTGCTGTAAATGACTGGAAGTTTAGCAAACTTTAAGAAAGAAGATCTTATACCATGATATATCTAATAGGCGGCACGTCAAGGTCCGGAAAGACAATGATTGCCCAAAAAATGTCGGCTGAAAAAAAAATATCCTATCTATCGCTGGATTGGATTGTAATGGGGTTTACTAACGGAATTCCAGCCTACGGAATACACGACAAACTATTCCCTAAAGAGATCGCTGAAAGATCATGGAGTTTTTTAGAAGCCATGTTTGAAAGTATGCTGTGGTCAGACGTTAATTATATTATTGAAGGAGAGGCGATTCTTCCTGAATTAATAGTGGAATTAGTGAAAAAATATCCGAGTAGACTAAAAATATGTTTTGTTGGCTACACAGATGTTTCGGTAGCGGAAAAAGTTGAAGACATTAAAAAATTTAGCACTGGCAAAAGTGATTGGATGATTAATCAATCTGATAAATACATCACCGATCATGTGAAAAATATGATCTCCCACAGTCATGAAATAAGAGAATCCTGTGAAAAGCATAAGGTTAAATATATTGACACATCTACAAATTTCATAGATGCAATTGAGGATACAGCAGCCTATTTATCAAAGTGATTGTGAAAAGAGACAGTGAACAGATGCATCTATTTCAGGCTATATTCTGCACAAGAATCAATTAAAGTGAATCAAATGCTAGCCGCTGTGGAAGCTTGAATTATTAGGTATCTTCAGAGATTGAAACAATGAAATATCCTATGTTAAGAATATCCTCTCTCCTTGTGATCTTGTTTTTTCATCCTGTTTTTACATTTTGCCAGCCCACTCCAGACGATTTTGTTCTATTGAATATCGAAATGCTAAGCAGGGCTGAGGTCGGTAAGAAACTACAAGAAGTAAATAAGGCCAAACCAAAATTGGTCGCATTGAATGTCCAATATGGTTCAGACAGGGGTGCATCTGATGACCCCTTGGAACAAGCCTTCAAAGAGATCGAAACAGATGTGCTTGGCTATAATCTGAAGGATAAAAGATTGGGGTCTCATGCTAAGTTTATGCAACATGCAGCTGATTCAGGTATGACACGTCTGGTCGCAGATGTGCGTTTGTGGCCATTGTATTTCATTCCTTATCAAAAGAAATTTGGCCAAGTACAAGACCACTTGAGTATGACGGTAGCATCGTATTTAGTGAATGAACTCCCAGACTACGCAGTTGATGGCATTAAAGCCATCGAATACTTCCCAAAACTCAATTATACTGTTATCAACCTTTCTGAATTTGACCTAAAAAAGCACGGAGACTTGATCAGGGATAATGTTGTATTTGTAGGCTTTTTGGGCCCCGGTGACGAAGACAAACAATATACGCCACTAAGAGAGGAAAAAGGTGTACCCGAAGGTGTAAAGGATACTTATGGCCTCGAGATATTGGTTTATATGGTCAGAACTATCTTGAATGATAGCAGCAAGTAATATATCCTCTCTCCTGCGAAGGATTATTGAACTGTTCAGCTACAATCACTCAAATAACATAATCCGCGATCAACAAGCATATCTTGCTCAGACGGCATGGACACAAGGCCCGACATAGGCAGTTTACCACTATGAGATTTTTTTTAATTCAAAACAAAAGTGATAGACTTGTCTTCGTCTCTTCCCAAAAACAACCTGATTGAGTGCAATGATTCTACACTGACTAGCCTCTTTTCAACAAAACAACTTTTTAAACTACTCCAATGAAAAATCTCCTTAACGTCTCTCTTGTTATTGTCGGATTTAGCCTTCTGATGGCTTGCAGTGATTCGGACGCTGAACAATTAGTCTTTCCTATCTCTGGAAGAGTAATTGATGTTGAAACGGATAAACCAATTGCTGGCGTCACAATCACTATTCTTGATAATGGTCCTTCGGCCATCACGAATAAGAACGGCGCTTTCAACTTTTCAGATAGTAACCTGGTTGATATCCAAGAAATAAGTATCAGTGGATCGACAGAGCTTGCGGTTTCGATCATTCATCCTGACTATCGTCCAAAAGAAATTAACCTCCCTTTGAATGGTCAGACCTCAATCAAAATCAGTTCGAAGGACGCATCAGTCTATTCCTACCATAGACCTGTTCAGATAAGTGACGGCCTCACTACAGGGACACTAGAAGACGTGAATTTAGATCCCCTATTTATTCAAGGCATGATGAACAATCTGTACAGTGAATCCTACAAAGAGGTACACAGTGTGCTAGTCTACAAGAGTGGAAAGCTAGTCCTAGAGGAATACTACTTTGGCAACAATGATACTATCCAATTTGAAAACGGCATCAAAGTAGACAATACACCTGCTCCTATTCAATGGTCTAGAACAGAAAAGCACTATGTGGCTTCTGTTAATAAAGCATTGACTTCAACCGTTATTGGGATAGCTTTAGATCAACACAATGTGGCTATCACTGATAGGATATCTCCTTATCTACCGCAATATTCCGAGTACTTCACTGATCCAAATAAAGGCGATCTTGACTTTGAAGATTGCTTGACAATGACCGCTGGGTTTACTTGGGATGAATGGAGTTCTAATGACTTAGCACTACTATGGGCATCTGACGAATTTGGTGACTTTCTACTAAGTAGAAATAATCTAGGCGCTCAATCCGAATGGAGATACAACAGCGCGCTGCCCAACTTGATGCTCAAGGCCATTGATGAAATGGTCGAAGGAAATGTACGTGACTGGGCTGATCAAAACTTTTATCAGAAACTTGGCATTACGGATTACAATTGGCAATCTCAACCAGATGGCTATCCTGAAGGCTCCGCCCGCATGTTTATTCGACCAAGGGACATGCTCAAAGTAGGTATTACTTACTTGAATGGTGGTGTATGGAACGGTGAACAAGTTATTCCCTCCAGTTGGGTAGATGCTTGTTTTGAATCCAAGGTTCCTGCTGGTGATTACAGCTACTATTTTTGGCTAAGAACACTTGATGGCGTGACTTACTTATCAGCCGATGGTGATGGAGGAAATTATATTAACATATTTCCTGAGCAGGATATGGTGGTTGTATTCACCCAAGGACTTTATCTAAAATGGCCAACTTACGTTAATCAAGCAGATGATATGATGAAAAACTATATCTTCCCCGCACTGAACTGATCACGAACTACAAGCCTTATGAAAGGCCCCCATACTGGAAGCAATGGCAACAAAAACGACAGTCTAATAAGGAAGTGCTCTTCAAAAAAGATCTTTCAATAAGATCTTTCATTTACCTTCAGCTACTTCTATTCTTGGCAATTATTCACTTATCATTTGACCGCTCTATATAGCTGGCTATTCAATTATTAAACATCAATGCAAAGAGATTTTGTACGTCGACTACCAAGGCTTGAATACAGAGGAAATCCTTAAAGTGATGGACGATGCAACTGAATTTGCACTGAAAGAAAATCGCCAGATGTTATGACTCTCAAATATGGCCGAAGTTTTC
Organism: Cyclobacteriaceae bacterium; assembly: GCA_047627515.1. Classification (GTDB taxonomy): domain Bacteria; phylum Bacteroidota; class Bacteroidia; order Cytophagales; family Cyclobacteriaceae; genus JAYPLE01. Next base: position 9,455 of record JBLHTU010000100.1, read on the forward strand.
GCTGTGCCTGCAGTGGTAGATCGTGCAAAGGAAAGTGCAAAGAAAACCGCACACCTCACCATCAAAAGAGCTGCTGTCGGCATTGTAGGAGCAAAAAAAGTACTCTTCAACGCATTCAACAGATTTACTGGAGGTAAAGCCAAAGCGTTTGAAAAGGTAGAGGAAGCAAAGGAGCGGTTAGTCAACGACTGATCGCAATAGGAAAGACTACACAAGAGACACTTGTCATATCTAGACGTCAAAAGGTAGGATGTGCCACTTTGGGAAGATAGTCTGCTACACCCCTAAGCAAACAAGCAGACTCGGGAGATAAGCCCACCGATACTAAATAAATATTGACACAGCGTGTAATAATTTTTGACTTCCGCCACTAAACAGGAAAAGATGAAAATTATGACACTCAAAAATGCGTTTAACTATTTTGAAAGCTTAGTATCAAAGACGAGTAAAAAATCTGAAAGAAAGGTTTACCAAGAATTCATTCGGATAATAACTAGTTTAGAGAAGAGGGATCTATCAGAAACTGAAATTCAATCAGTAGAGACACAGCTTGACGCCCTGGATCTAAATTCAACTTCAGCAAACACTAGAAAATATTTCAAAAAAGCGCTTGAGCAGTTCAAAAAATACTTGAAAGAGACATTTTCTTTAACTACCAAAGCGTACTACGCCGAAATGGGTACAGCACTAGGAATGTCTTTTGGGGTTATGTTTGGACTTGTGTTCCTATCGAGTTTTGAACGTTCGATGGGATTGTCTTTAGGTATGATGGTCGGGATGTTTATCGGCTTAATTATCGGTCGTCAGATGGATTCTCAAGCTGAAGCTGCTGGCAATATGATATAAAAAGTCTTTGATTAAGTGATTAAACAAGAAGAGTGAGTAGCGATTTTTATACATCATCCATTTTACCCTATGCGGCAATTATCATCAAGATATGTAGAGCATATACCAACACACAAGAAGATTTCGAAGATTATTATCAAGAAGTGTGCTTACAAATCTGGAAAAGCAGAAACAACTTCCGCGGGGATTCTGAATGGTCTACCTGGGTCTATAGGCTGTCTCTGAATGTAAGTATGACCTTACTGAAGAAAAAGAAAAACAACCATCAGCATTTTGCTTCTGATTACTTACCGGCAGAACTAACAGAAGAACCTCCCGCTTTTGCAGATGAATCTCTAGACCAACTTTATAATGCCATTAGGCAGCTTTCGGAAATAGATAGAGGTGTCATACTACTGTACTTAGAAGAGAAGTCATACCAAGAAATTGCTGATATCATCGGTAGCAACCCTAACAACATTGGAGTGCGTATAAAACGAATTAAAGAACGGCTAAAAAAATTATTAGATGGAAAAATCAATTGAATCAATTTGGAAGGAGGGCTTTCTAAATAGCAAGGAATTCATTGCTCCCAAACTGAATAACCTCTACAATAAAAAGTCTGAACACATCGTAGATAAGTTCACTCGAGTGTTCAAAATAAACCTAATTGCCATTGTAGCAGGGTCCTTTTTCGTAATGGCGATGGCTTGGGCAGTAGATATCCCATATATGGGAGTTGGTCTTTTTGTCTTGGCAAATACGCTCGCGTTTATTAATTCCAAATTAATGAAAGGGCTAGGAGAAATTGACAAAAATGTGAATAGTTATCAGTACCTGAAAACTTTTGACAGTTGGTTGAAAGAAATGATTGCATACAATCAAAAATTTGCTCGTGTCTTTTACCCTTTTGCAATCTTATCCGTTGCAGCTGGTTTCTGGTTCGGCTCATTTGGAGGAGACATACCAGGCGATATGTTGGTAAATGAACTTATGATCTCATTTCCAGAAATGATATTGCTGTTCGGTTTTCCCCTTTACTTATGTTTAGGTTTGATTTTGACCATGGCTGTATTGGCTTTTTCAGCTGGTAGGATTTACAAATGGGATTTGAATATAGTCTACGGACGCCTATTTAAGAAACTAGATGAAATATTAGCAGATATGGAAGAACTAAGAGTCTGATGTTCAGCTTATTGGCACTTAATAACAATGGCTGATGAAAAACTTAGCTACTACCAACTCTGTTTCGAGAAAGCCTCCCGCGCCAAGGAATCCATGTACCATAAATTACCATGATGGACTTGATCCTTTGAAAGTAGGCTAGAACAGTAACGCGCTCATCAATCCTGCGTTCAATACTACAGTGGCATGTACAATCAAAGAACTAATGAAATGAAAGTAGAGTCATTTAATAATCGATTAGACTTCGAGGGCGATAGAATTGTAACACAGGTAATTGTAGAATCTTCCTTTTCAAAGGAAATTAGAATGCTTTTGAAGCGCGGTCAAACTATGAAAGAGCATCAAGCGCCCTTCCCAATTCTTATTCATATTTTGGAAGGGACCATAGAGTTTGGAGTTCATGGAGCCATCCATCCACTACAAAAAGGAGCCATTATTACTTTAGAAGGTAAGATTCCCCATTCTCTAACAGCACTAGAAGATAGTGTTGTTCGCTTAACACTTTCGAAACTTGATCACGCTGAACGCATCGACAAGGTTGTTGAAGACGCTAGCAAATCACCTGCATGAGCACTATCCAAAATCGAAAAGATATAAGTCTATTGGTACATGTTTTTTATGCCAAAATTAGGAAAGATGAATTATTGGGGCCCATTTTTAATGGGCACATTCCAAATGAAAATTGGGCAGAGCATCTCAGTAAACTCACAGATTTTTGGGAAACAAATCTGTTTGGAGTGGCCACATTCAAAGGAAACCCATCCGCGAAACATATAAATGTAGATGCAAATTTGAACCATACAATTGAGCAGGCTCATTTTGGGAAATGGTTGCAGCTTTGGTTTGAGACCATCGACGAACTATATGAAGGAACACTTGCTATCAAAGCAAAGGAATCTGCTCGAAAAATGTCCACCGGACAATTTTTGATGATTTGGAAAAATAGACCTACAAACAAAAAGAATCTTACATAAATCATAACGCTATTCGAGAAGCTACGAATGTTCAATTACCTTTTTAGGGCACTATCTTGAATAAATAAATCACTTAGCACTTATCATATATGAAGCATATAACACACTTATCGGTTCTCTGCCTTTTACTTATTTCATGCCAAAATTCAACTGATAATAGCCCCAGTCTCATTGCCCCATTTGGTGAACAACCCTCCATATCGACTAATGTATCTGGTGAGATTCAGGTAGTTTTTGGCAATAAAGAATCAATATACTATTCCAGCTCTGAGGATCAGGGGAAATCTTTTAGTCAGCCATCACTAGTGGCAAAACTTGAAGGGCTCGTACTTGGACATTCAAGTGGCCCGTCGATTGTTAGCACAGCCACATCGACAGTGATTACAGCTCCTGACACGCTGGGTAATCTTTATGCTTGGACACGCTCGAATGATATGCAAACTTGGTCTGGACCATTTCAAATAAATGACGTTGAAAAATCTGCTGGGGAATCCCTTTCTGACATTACGGCCACACCAGATGGAAATTTGTACAGCGTTTGGATTGACACCCGGCTCCTTGAGGAAAATAATCACAAAGAACATTCAGCTTCGACATCCGAAACCCATACTGCCCTACCTGCGCCTAAAATTGAAGAGGATTTAGATGAAATGACACCTATTGGCATCACAAAGGGAGAACTATACAAGCAAATTGGGAATGTCCCACAAAATGCACGATTATCATTCCATGCAGACGACGAGGGAAATCTATATTGGGTGCTTTTCGATCAGAATAAAACAGTACTAAGAGCAGAGAATTTTGAAGAGTACAAAAAATTCCGTGAACGTAATGGTGGAAAGGTCAAACAAAAAGGAAAAATCTATCTTTCTTCATCCGCAGACGAAGGAAAAACATGGTCAAAAAGTAGACAAATT
>JBLHTU010000101.1:0-13204 GCA_047627515.1 Cyclobacteriaceae bacterium
AGGAAGCAATCATTTTTTGAGGAACCCTATTTGGTAATTCAGGATATATTTCTAAAAAATATTTGTATCGATCAATAGCAGGAGAACCAAGTAGCATGAGTATGCGGTGTTGTAATTTGGCCAAGTTTCGCCATAGCTTTTGCATGTTTTGAAGCATGTTTTCTTTTGAAAGGTTCGCTTCTTTAACATGATTTTTTTTCAAAAGGATGACCTCTGAATCTTCGAGACAATCGATGAACAATCGAGTAGGTTCATTAAATTCTACTGCTTCAATATCACCTGTTATCCAATCTTCCGATGCGAACATATAGATATGTTCTTTTCCATTGCTGTCAATAATGTAACTTCTTATTAGTCCTTTTTTCACATAGATAGCATTGGCCTTCAATTGATTCGGTTTTTGTATGAATTCACCCTTTTTAAAGTGTCTCAGGTTCGATTCATTTTCAATGTTGAGAATTTTATCTAATTCGCTCATTTGAGTTCTTCAATGGCTTACAACAATTCAGTAAACACCATTAATGGTGTTTACTTACCTTATCGTCAGATTTCTATTTATTTTTTTTAACTACTTGATATTCAGTATTATATTCGATTATAAACGTTTGTAATTGATTATAGCCGGTTAGTGACGGTACTATGTGCCATTGAAGATAGCAGTTGATGGTTGCAATTACTACTAATATCATTGTAAACGCTATGTAAGATCTTTACTTGGGTTGTTGTCTTTATTAATTACAATCCTCCTTGCATTCCCAGTCTATAAATTGAGCTCTTTCAACAATGACATTGAGATTCTGTGTTGAGGCTGGAGTGTTAATTGGATATTTAAATAGTCGACTCTCACCTGCCTTAAGAATATTATATTCCGTTTTTCTTTCAGTTCCAAGCTTTGTTCCGTCTTCTGAATGGTACTGTACAATCAATACAGTATTAGTATAATCCGTCTTGGATGCATTATTTATCAACGTCCCGTCAATGTGATCCGAGTTAAGCGACCAAGGCTCCATTTCTATAGACAGGTAGGAGGTTGGGTTTGATCTTTCCAACGCAATAGTCTCGGAATTGTCGCACGAGTAAAGTGCGAACGCAAGTAGAATTGGTATTAGTTTTTTCATTGTCTTGATGCTCGAGTTAAATCAAAATTGTGGCACCTAATGCCTTCAGAGTTGATCTTTGAAATGTCACCAACAATATGCAGGCCACGCATGATCTTTAGGTACGTCGCTCTGTTTACACTTTGTACTTATCTCTTTATTAATTACATAAGCGCCATTAACAGTTTGCCAATAGATTCCGATTGGAAGTAATCCGGTACGTCGGTCACTTATTATGAAGACAACATTATACAATGGAATGTTCAAAAAACAGTATATGCAAACCGGTAAGAATAAGTAAAAAATGGAGGTGCTTATCGATCGGTAATCTTGTGGGGATGATGGTGCAGAGTAAAGTGACTGTGTCCAGTTTTGCCGCTTATCTCTTAGTCATATATGTTTCTGGATGTAGGTGAAAGCAACTATTCCATCCGGGTAAAATACTTGCCCCATTGCGTATTGTTGAAATTGATTGAATCTTGGGTAAGATTTGTGAAAAGGCAAGGAGCATAGCCCGGAAGACCAGGAATAGGCTCTAAACCATAAGCTTGAGGTGGATTTTCCCACGTATTAGAAAGAAAATAGTCATAGGTAATGTCATGCAGTTTCAGCCTACCCACAAAGCTGACATCATTGGATAGTAGGTATTTGTAGATGCCTTCAGAGCAGATACTTTCGATTGGATTGTATGCTTCTATGGGTAACTCTCCGGTCGCACTCCACCAAGTAGTATCGATTGCTCCATCTAGCAGTGATAAAGAAATGGAAGAGTCTTCATAAATAAGTGCAGCATTTTCGAAGCTTAAAAACGTCCTTCGGTAAGCGTATAACCATGGATTGAGTGTGGGATCTGGATGAGGGTTTGTCTCATCGATTATTGCAATCCAATTTCCTTTCAAGAAATCCCGCATTTCGGCGTCTAAAGGCACTGCATTGTTCTTATCTGAGCAGGAAAGGAAAATGAATGACAACAATACATGAGGCCTCATCTCTACTTAAGTTACTAAAAGTAAGAAGGATTGGTGTGAGCAACCAAAAGGACTTACAAGGATTTGGCTACAATGCAGTGCGTGCGGTTTTAGAGCCTTAAGCAACCATAAATTAGCCATTTGGGCCAAAATTCTCAGCACTAGTTTATCGTAACGCATACCTACTTGGAAACTTCTTTACTATATTCGGATGATGAAGAAATTACTCACCTATGCAATAGTACCTTGGTTGATCTTTGGTACGCTTAGTTGTTCAGATCAAGAGGAGCCGACACAAGTAGAAGAGGGCAGCTATGAGCTGGTTTGGTCCGATGAATTCGATGGGGCGGGAGCGATCAATGCTGACAATTGGTTTCACCAAACACAGCTCCCCAATGGTAATAGTTGGTATAACGGTGAATTACAACATTACACCGATAGGACAGACAATAGCTACGTGCAAGATGGGTTCATGCATATTGTAGCTAAGAAAGAGACGTTTTCAGATCAGGACAGGTCTAAGGACTATACCTCAGCACGGCTAAATTCCAAATATGTTTTTACGTATGGAAGGGTAGAGATTAGCGCAAAATTACCTGAAGGTGCAGGCACATGGCCAGCCATCTGGACCTTAGGTCAAAATATCACGGAGACAGGTGGTTACTGGGCCAGTGAATTTGGGTCTACAGGTTGGCCGGCATGCGGAGAGATCGATATCATGGAGCATTGGGGTTTTAACCAGAATACCATTCAAGCTGCATTGCACACACCTTCCAGCAGTGGAAATACAACAAACAAAGGCTCCACTAGAGGAGTCGATGTAAGTAATACTTTTCATATCTACGCGATGGAATGGACGGAAGATAAGATCGATTTTTACTATGACGATGAATTGTATTACAGCTATGCGCCGTCAACAAAAAACAGTAGTACTTGGCCATATAATGCACCGCAATATCTGTTGCTAAATATTGCCATGGGAGGCGTGGGTGGAGAGATAGATCCTGCCTTCACCGAGTCAGAGATGGTGATCGATTACGTCAGAGTATATCAGAAATAGGTCTACCTATTTTGTTTTAGCGTCCTTGCTGATGAAGAAGTCTTTGAGGACTTCCATGGATACATAATCTAATGTCTTCTTGTGTGTCGCAGCAGGGTTGATCTTTGGTGCACAGCCAGCTTGGAATGCTTCATGCCATCTGCTGACACACAAACACCACTGATCCCCGGGCTTGAGTCCAGGAAATCCATAGTGAGGAACAGGACTTGATAGGTCATTTCCTTTCGTCTTGGTATAGGCTAAAAACGCCTCTGTAATTATGGCACAAACGGTATGGGTCCCAAGGTCTTCGGGACCTGTTTCACAGCAGCCAGTTCGTGTGAATCCTGTAAGCGGGTTCTTACTGCAGAGTTCTAATTCTGTTCCAAAAATATTTTTTGCATTCATTACGTACATTTTCATACAAAGTGCCAAAAGAGAAGGCTTCAAGGTACTGATAACAAGCGAATCAATAGGTTCATGTAATCATGAAAAATCGACCTCGCAATACCCATTAATTTTCGTTTAGAATTTTTAGGATCAGCGCACTAATCTCTTTGCTTCTCGTCAGTGCCATCATGTGAGAACCTCCTTCGATCAGGTAATCATATTTCACATTTCTTACTGGAATCGTATGGTCATTATCCCCGTGTATATGTATGATCTGATCCGAAGAGCTAGTTCTATCCCATTCAATAATCATCGCAATGGTTCTTTTCAGAAAGTCGGGATCTTTGTCATTTAACATAGAGACAAATATGTCCTTTTGTTTATTGCGGTCTGGCTCCACAATTGGCTGTAGGAGCAGAGCTCCTTTCTTGCTTATCTCCCCAGATACGAGCTCATAAAGAGGAACATCATCTTGAAAACGATAGCGTGCAGGTAACTCATTTCGAGACTTGGCACTGGAAATAATGATCACTTTTTCGGGACTGTAGAGTTCACTGAGTTCAACGGATAACATTCCACCGAGAGAAACACCTATCAGTATGAATGGGTGACCTGTATCTATTTGAGATGAAAGTGTTTGCGCATAATCAGACATGCTCATACCCTCATCTGGTACGGAATAGTTTATAAATCTAATGTTGTAGCTATCGCCAAGTTCGAAGTCTTGGAACAATCTATGGTCGGACCCTTGGCCAGGGATTAAGTATACTGCAGTTTTAGTATCCTGAGCAGCGGTTTCGAAAATAATGGTCGAAAGGACTAATGTTAAATAAATGTATTTCATATGAACAGGCATGTCAAGCTGTTTCTAAGTCCAATGATGACGGGTTTTAATATTCAACTCATCCGTAAGCTGGACTATCCGTCTGAGACCGGTTCACGTGGACATTTCAAATATCTATAAATGTATCTGATCCCACTAGCCTTTGCAAACATCTCAGTTAGTGCGGCAGTTCCTTTTATGTAATCGGCTTTTTTACTTCTGTGTAGGCCACCTCCTTGTAAGCTGGGAGGCCGCTGATTTGACTAATAGATTCACATTTTCTGTTGGGTGGGTTGAAGGTGCATTGCTGATCGGTGTAAATGCTGCCTGTTCCGCATTGAAACATGTGGGTGGTCATGTCAAAGACCAGTCCCCTCTGATGATCTCGAGAGACAGGTACAATTACCTTTAATCTAAAAACTTTCTGATCAATGAGGAGGTTAAACAGAGAATCTCAGTCCATTGAGATTTTTTTTCTATGAGGATAGCCTTGAGATCCCTATCTTCTAATGGTTATGCTGGTTGATCTTTATCCTTTTGTCTGAGTTTTCGTATGTGGCACTTTAGTATTTATACTATGAGCAATAGCGTAAGGCAAGACACTATCCCTCAGAGATTTTGTTCATTGCAACTTCTATTTTTTCAAATAAGCAGAGTACATCCAAACAAGTTTCTCCTGTTCTCGAATGTAATCACTCATTTGAGCATTTGTTCCTTCGTCATTGATCTCACCAGACAGGTTTAGGATATGACGCTGTTTTGTCAAGAGTATTTGAAATGATGAGAGAATATTCTCTATGGATTTTTTACCATCGGTTACTTCATTGCTTTCTGGAATGCTTGCCTTGTTGAGATAGTCTGTGAACCTATGCATAGGGACGTGACCAAGGGTCAAAATTCTTTCAGCCACTTCGTCAATCTTAACAAAGAGATCATTATATAATTCTTCAAACTTTAGGTGCAGCTCAAAAAACTTATCACCGCTTATGTTCCAATGGTACCCTCTTGTATTTTGATAAAAAGTGGAATAGTTGGCGAGCAAGTCGTTTAGCAAATCAGCTAGTTCTTTACTCTTTTCAGTATTGAGTCCTATTCTATTTAAGTCTTCCATTTTCTTATTCTTTTTGAATTAATTAAAATTATTCTAATTGATTGCACTTGAATTCTTGAAAATTACTTGTCATTTCTACTTGCAATCAATATTCTATTAACAGGTTAGGTGTCGATGTTGTTATGATTAAGTCTTAAGTACACTTTAGCAATCCTCGTTACAAACGAGGACTAGAAAGGTGAATGACAGTCTGTGTGATCAGTCAACTTTTGAAATTGAGAGGATACTCGACGTTAAGGCTCCAGCATCCACTGGATTAAGTCGTTTGTCTCAACGATGGACCAACTATGAGGATGTCTGTCTCCATTTGCTCGATAACCTTTGTTGACTGTCGGAATGTATTCCATACCCGTAAAGTCAGCAGTTTTCATTTTTTCGAACAGTTCCTTGATCAAGTAGGCATTTGTTTGTAATCTGCCATTTGTTGCTCTTTCCACCAAACCGTATCGGGTTCGGTGTACATTCTGATCTTGGTGTTACTGTTATTGCGACATCAGCCACATGATGCGATCGTAGGATATTATGTAGTGGAGCACTACAATTATCCCTAGAGCCAAGCTTAATTTATTTAGACCCAGGTCGTAAAGTGACCACGTTGCAAACGTAAAAACACCTATTTCGATTGCAAATCTGATGATACCGGGCGTTATGATGGGTGCTGAGCCTGAACGGCTTGGGTCATTTGGCACAGCAAATGTTCCCCATATAGCGGCAAGAATAATGGGTATTCCAATCGCGAGAAAGAATCGGAGCCAGCCATCACTTTGTTTCCATCCCCACAGACCCGCAGACACTAGAGCGGATATCTCAAGTAGAAATCGAACGGTCAAATTGATCGGATGTGATCCCATAATTCTCTTGTAATTTGTTCCATTCAAGATAGCAGTTGGTGGTTGCTTGTGCAAATCTAATCTGAGGTAGACGCTTGGTTGGAAGCTATTTTTATCCATTCAAATGCAAGTACTATCGATATCTCTTAATTTCACTTCATCGAGAAGGATATGGCTATCTAAAGGTGTAAGTCCAAGCAAATCCTGAAACGAGGTAGGCTGACGGTGCAGCAGCCAGACAGTTCTTAGGGAGGAAATGGGCTCGTTGTTTTCATGTTCGCCTTGTGCGGGGTTTCTACTTTTTCTCTTCGCGCAGTATTTTATTCATCTTTCGACCTCTGGCCAGCTCTTCGATTATCTTGTCTAGGTACCGTGTTTGTCTTGTAAGTGGAGTTTCAATGTCTTCTATCCTGTAGCCACAAATCAGCCCTTTGATCAGATGAGCGTTTGGATGCAATGTTGCTTTCCCAAAGAAGGTTTCAAAAGTTACCTTTTGATCAATCAGCTCTTGAAGTTTTTTGTTGTCGTAGCCCGTCAGCCATTTGATGACTTGATGCAGCTCTTCTAGGGTCCGACCATTCTTCTCCACTTTGTGTACGTAATGTGGATATACAGATGAAAAAATCATTTTTGCTATGCGCGCATCGTGCTCAGGTGTTGTTGTCATGTCTTACATAGTTTTTGGTTGCCTACTCGCTAGCTCGAGTTTCTAGCGTCTTACTTCATTTATTGTCAACAATCTTTTGTGGACTTTGAGATAGACGATCAATTCTAAAGATATCAAAAGACCGTGGGATCTGCAAAGTTGCCCTAATACCTTTCGGGATACATCTCAGGATATGAACCATTAGCCGTATTGGAATCGAAACTCAACTGATATTAAGACCTTTGGAATGAAAAACAATGCTATGTAAGAATTTTTTTATTCACGTTGTTTTACCCTCTTGACGGGCACAAAAATGACTGTATTAAACCTAATTTCAGGTGGTTGATTTTGAATTAAATCATGTGTTTAGAGAAACTTTTTTGAGCTTCTCAGGAACGTACAAGGAGGAATCCAAAAGTTCAGAATGAGGGTACTCACTTGCCCTATTTTGAAAGGAGGTGATTTTTGGATTTTGGATCACTCCGCCTTTGATCTCAATGGCTCGCCGGATGGTTTCACTTCCTTCCCATTTTTCCTCACCTCCGATGATAATGGGTAGGTAAGGGGTGAGGCTGTTAGATATTTCCCATGAGGCGGCGTTCCAAAAGTAGGAGGGTGTATGGTCTACTGCATAGTAGAATACTTTTCCTACTTTAAAAATGGGCACCTCGAAATTGGTAGGCTTTGCAAATGAAAAGCCCATTCCTTCATCACAACTTACATCCACAATTAGGCAATTTGGCTTAAGGCGGTCATTCTGATCTTCGGGTACTAGCATCAAAGGGTGGTCGGTATCCTGTAGCATGCCATTTACGATAATATCCGCATCAACTAACTCTTCCACAAAGGGACGTGGTTGGTGATCGGGATGTAGTGACATTAGATCGCCGTTCTCATCTTCGTCGCATTGATAATAATTGACTCCGGCCATTTGATCGGCAACAAGAAAATAATTCCGGTGGGTAAACACCGTAATTTCTTGTATGCCTCTTGCCTGCAAAGCCCTTACTGCACCTCTACTTACCGAACCGAAACTGATTACGACCGCTTTTCGATTGGGGCCATAGTTTCCATCGATTCCTAAGAGGTTCATCGCATGGTGCACACCAGCATAACCTGCGATTTCATTGTTCTTCTGAAAGATATGCATTTGCCAATCTCCATGAGAAGACCATCGATGCATAGCTTCCCAGGCAATAAGCGTCAGTTTTTTATCAATAGCTGTTTGTGTAATACCTCTTTGCTGTACACAGTGTGGCCACCCCCAAAGTATGGTGCCCTCTTTCATGTCATCAAAATCTTCCTGAACAGGTTTGGGCAATAATGCGATATCGCAATGCTGAAAAAGATCGGCTCGACTAAGAACACCCCGGCTTTTGGCGGCCAGTTGGTTGTCATTTATTCCAAAAGGTAAGCCATAACCCTGTTCAAAAAACAGATGACTCCGGATCTTTCCATCTATCCAATTTAACTGTTCAGGGTGGATAGGGACTCTTTTTTCTTGTGGTTTTCTAGAGGTTCCAAAAACACCTACAGTATATAAATTCATGAGGTTTTGTTTTGTGAATGCTATTATTGTTTGCTACGGTTTAATACAATTACGTATCAGAAACGGACGAAAAAAAGAGCACCAAAAAATAGCTAAATGGCTCCTATGGTATTTCCTTCCGTGACCACCAAAGTTGGCGGATCGTTCAAAGAAATACACTGACATCTATACCAGCAATCGGTGATATATATCAGTAAACCTAGTCGCCGATTAATACTTATAAAGTGTTCTAAAAAGGGGCAAGCGCAAATGGGTTAACTGTTTCAAATGGTCGCCAACGTCAGGTTAAGTTTCTCCCATGGTATTTCTACCTAGTGTTAGTATTGGATTTGATCTTATCGTGTTGCTATTTCACCAATATTGTACTCATATTTTTAATATGCTCAGGACCTATTCTACAGCATTCTCCAATAATATCAGCTCCTAATTCCAGGCAGTATTTGTGGGTCGATTGCTATAATCTCCTAGGTAGCTTTCCTGAATTTACCAGTGTCATTTTTTCCTTTCCAGATTATGCCAGCCTGTTGGATTCTGTTTTATGATCGTGATCGCACATTTTCTTTATTTTTTTAGCGATAGCCGGATGGCTTGCTCATCGTTTTCGCGATAGCCAAGCTGACCCTTTGTAAAGAGGGCAGTTAGAATCCCCCCTAAAATATAAGCAGCTGCAATGAGCCATAATAGTAACGGATCGAACTTGTCATTTGACAGGCCTTGCTCAAGGAGGAGTATTGAAATAAATACGTTGTTCATTACGTGAAAGAGATAACCTCCAGCCAGTACTCTTCCACCTGACTTATTGCATAGATATGCAATCATGTATGCAATCCCGATTTCACTTAACATAAACCAGAAGATAAACCCATTGCCCATTTGTGCTTGCGGTGAGCCAGGTCTGAAAAAATCAGGTAACATAAAGCATCCAAGAAGTAATCCCACTAGCGTAGCACCTAATAATGGTCCATGTCGTCGTTCAAGTAGAGGTAAAGCAAAACTCTGAAACCCTAATTCCAAGAAGCCACCTGATAACGGAGTGAACCAAAACAAGAGTCCTATCAAAAAGGGTATGGCATCTTGCAGATATGAGAAAGTTGGCCAAGCACCCCTATTTAATCCAAAAATCACCATCGGAATTAGACTTAAGACGATGGGTCCAAGCAATGAGATAAGCCAGATAGTATGGGGTATTCGAAGACTAAAACATTGGCTGAAAATTTGTTTAAGCCCCGCTTTTCCATCGAACATCCATCGTAATACAATAGCGATTAAAAGAGGAACAGGAGCGGAGTACGCCGGCGCACCAGTAATGAAATAGATAGGTATCCATCCAACTGAAAAAGTGATGAGATAGTAGAACTTGACTTGATGTTTATGGATGTAATGAATCATTTCGGCTGCCTTGGTTTTAGTTGGTTTCTTCTACTTTCAGCGATGTGAGATCATATTTTTCGGTGTTATTTAAGGCAATTTTTCTATAGACGCTGACCAAAAGTCAATAAGTTACCAGCTCCGTCTACGTACTGAAAACTCCTTTTGTCCCCACGGTTTCACTTGTAAGGGCACGTTCGGGTGTGTCTTCGTCCTGTTATCAATGAGCGATTGGTAAAAACAGTTAATTTCGTCCATTCTGATATATACCTGCCCATAGTTCTCCTTTGATTCAAGCGCTTTCAACTTAAAGAAATGAACCTGAATCTGGTCTTTCTCTAGCATCAGATAGTCATCATAACCGACACTTCCAATTGCTGAAAAACCCAATTGCTCAACGTAGTATTTTCTCGTAGTAGCCTCGTCACGCATGGGAAGTATAGGGTAGATGTTTGTTAGAATAACTGCACGGTTGCTGGGACAAAATGGCTGGTATTAAAACTACAATGAGTTTGCCTACCTTCTTGGTTCTGATCCGGAAGAGAAAAGGCAGGCTACTTTTGATAATCAGCGGCCACTACTTCCTTGATCCCCTCTAGGTACGGAGTCGGTTGTAGATCAAACTGATCATTGAATTTGTCAGAATTGAACACATAATCTCTGTCATATTGATACATCATTTCGGGCAGCTCTTTCATGAGGGGCGTAAAAAAGCCCATTATCTTGACGATGAATTTTGACGCTACCTGATACTTGGGTTGTACACCCATCTCCTTTGCGATTGCCTCTATCCATTCCTTTCCTGTCAAAGGATTGTCGGCTGTAGGTAAATGCCAGACTTGCCCGTACGCTTTCTCAGAATTCCCTAACAGGGCAGTGGCCTTTGCAGCATCCGGTGTGTAGGTGAATGAATGTTTGAAGTTTACAGCACTCATCCAATTTGCTTTTTTACCATGGTCTAAGGGGTTAAAAACAGTTTCTGTGAGCATGCTTGTTTTTTTTATATTAGGGCCATAAAAATCTGCGGAACGAGCAATCAGTGCAGTGAGCTTTCCTTCCTTTACTTTGCTCATGATTGTATTGACTATTTCCGCACGGACTTCCCCTTTTTTACTTGGTGGATTGATTGTCGTCTCCTCCGTCATGCCATTCAATTCGCTCGAATCGTACATATAGATATTATCAAAAAACACCAGTTTGCAATTATTTTCAATGCAGGCATCCACTACATTCTTTGTGAACTTTGGCCAGTTTTCATTCCAGATTTTATAGCTATAAGTAAAGCCAACAGTCACATATACAATCGACGAGCCTTTCACGGCCTCGTTTACGTCACTAGGATTAAGTAAGTCCGCTGACATAAGTTCGTCCTTATCATTGATTCTGATAGGGTTTCTACTTACCAGTCTGATCTCATCTGTGTACTTCGTGAGGGCTTTTGCAAGTTCAATTCCAATAGCGCCACCGGATCCCAATATTGTTTGCATGACTTTTAGTTTAATGTGAATTTAGCTCTCAGATCTGCTGTAGTCCTGGATGGCTGACTTTTCCGACCATCGCTTACACTAAAGGTATCAATAGGCGGTCGCATGTCCAAAAGTGTTTTTCTGTGTAGGATTGAGTTTGCAGTGGACAAATTGCAAGTTGGTTTGACTGGCGCTGATGTGCTTGACATGGGAAGTGATTTTTCCTATTTCGGAAATTACGGAGGCATCAATATCAATGGTATTTATAAAGCAGATAACGCTCGTTTTGGATTTGGTGCGACCTATAAATTTGGTAATAGTAAAATTAAACGTCAACAACGCAAAGGCGGGTTGTCCGATGAACTATACCGAATCTCAGTCTAGTCGTTAGGAAATGGTTTGAATAAGCAAACGGCTTGCAGGTTCTAGACAATGAACCTGCAAGCCGTTTTTAATTATAAGGTTATCAAATGCTGACTTGGAGAAACTTCATGAGGGCTTGATGATGTATGAGCGCTTAGAAATAATCCGATTATTCTTCCAGTAAGGTGGTTTCAAATAGCTTGTAAATGCGGCGATATTCATCTGACCAACTGGATGCCTCTACAAACCCATGATCTTCAAGAGGCATCACGGCCAATTCCCAATTCTCTTTTTTCAACTCTATCAGCCGCTGAGACAAACGAACCACGTCTTGGAAGTGAACATTTCTGTCTATCATGCCATGCAGCATGATCAGGTTGCCCTTCAGCCCTTCTGCAAAGTAGATCGGTGAACTTCGTGCATAGGCGATACTATCTTCTGTGGGCGTATTCAGAATATTGGCTGTGTAACCATGGTTGTAATGTGCCCAGTCTGTCACAGAACGAAGTGCCGCCCCACTTTTGAAAGTATCAGGTGTTGTGAACAAAGCCATTAAGGTAATAAAACCTCCGTATGACCCTCCATAGATACCTAGTCTATCCGCATCGATTCCATGCTGCTCGATTAGATAGTTGGCGCCATCGACCTGATCTGTGAGATCCTTGCCGCCCATGTGGCGATAGATCGCCGTTCTCCAATCTCGTCCATATCCCTTGCTAGCACGGAAGTCGATGGCCAAGACCGTATAGCCTTGGTCCCGTAGAAAATTATGGAACATGTACTCTCGATAATAGGATGGCCACCAGTTGTGGACATTTTGGGTGTAGCCAGCTCCATGCACAAAAACGACGGCGGCGCCATTCTTTTTGTCTGGATCTGGTTGGTAGAGCGTTGCAGGTACTTGCACGCCATCGCTGGCTGTAAACTGGATGATTTCGGCGTCCAACCAATCGTAGGCTTTGAATTGCTCAGTCGTAGATTCTGTAAACTGTGTCATTTGCCCTCCTACGATATTAGGCATGTGATAGAGTTCCCAAGGCTTGTTGGTGTAGCTGTAGCGAATAGCCAATTGTTTTTCATCGGGCGACACTGTGACTTGGTGTCCACCTTTTAGCGTAGTGATCTTAGTCATTTTACCGCCCTTTACCGGCATGTGGTAGAAATGCTGCTCATGTGGGCTCACTTCATTTGATATGATGAAAAAAGTCTGTTTGTCCCTAGATAGCTGCGCATTTACAATTTCAAAAGAACCCTTTGTCAGGGTCTTTATCTTTCTAGTAGTGACATTGGCTGTATACATGTGAGCATACCCAGCCTTCTCAGACTTAAACCAAATGTTATCCTCGTCAAGCCACTCAATGGCTGCTCGTGAAAACCAACCGATGCCATCCCCAGCAATCCAAGCATCATCATGCTGACGGTCGATGAGCTTCAGAGATGCATCGGACAAATCTAGCGACATGATCCAGCGATCCTTGTAATCCTGAGATGTGATATTGACGACCGCTTTGCCTTCTTTCGAAAATACAGGAAGACCCACAAGGACATCTCGTG
>JBLHTU010000102.1:0-13146 GCA_047627515.1 Cyclobacteriaceae bacterium
TCGTTTTTTTCTCAAAGTTTTTTTCAAGTGCTACCGTCAAGTCAACACCTGTCTGATTGGCTAGACAAATAAGTACCCAAAGGACGTCCGCCATTTCATCGCCCAGATCACGGTTCTTATCGCTTTCCTTAAATGATTGTTCCCCGTAAGTACGCGCCATTAGTCGGGCAAGCTCCCCTACCTCCTCGGTAAGAATGGTCATGTTAGTTAATTCATTGAAATATCGAACCCCTACGGTCTTAATCCACTCGTCTACTTTTTCCTGCGCTTCCTCTAGGGTCATTGAGTATTGGCCTCCAAGTTTTCATTAAGATGCATAATCTCTATTCCTTCCATTTCTAATTTAGTGATAAGAAAAGAAAAGCGGTTTATTTCTGATTGCATAAGAGAGTCTGTGTTCGGTAAGTATTCCTGAAAAGCGTCGTGCTCAAATCGTACACCCGGCTCATATTTATCTTTCCAATAGAGAGATTCCACGATGACGCCATCATCATAATAGTACTTGTACTCCTCGGCTTCATGTGCATCACGCTCATTCATTAAGTGACCTGAAAAAATCGGAGTATTGCTTTCAAAATAGAAGTAGTCATCACGTTCATAATGAGGAGTCCTCAATACACTTACCAACTTTACAAGGTCCTGATTATAGTAGTAGGCTCTGATTTTGTAAATGCTATCGCCTTCATGGAAATCATCCTCTACGATCCCCACTCGGTGGTTGCCGTCAATATGCCGCATTTTTGAATTGGTGATATCCACCAACCTTTCAAACTCTCTACTCACTTCGTTTTGGCACGCGAAGCCCGCTATACATAACAACATAAAAAGGAATAGAGGTCTCATAGGTCTTGTTTTTCAATGCGAAAGATAACAATTAATCTTAGTGCAATCCAACTTACACAAGCCAATGTCCCACCATATCCGGTTACATTGTGTCATAACTACAGTCAGCATGTCCAAAACTGCTGACTGTAACTGCACATTACAAAACAACTAAAATGACCAAACTCTCCATTTATCTACTATTATTATGCAGCTTCATCCTTTCCGTTGCTCAGAATAAAAATGAAAGGCCAAGTCCTCCAGCTAGATTAACTGCGACCATTGACGGGGTCAATATCACAATAGATTACAGTCGACCCACCCTAAAAAAGCGTAAGATCGGATCTGATAATTTTATTCCTTATGGTGAAGTTTGGCGCAATGGCGCCAATGAAGCCACATGGATTGAGGTATCAGAAGACGTACTTATCAACGGTGAAGTACTCAAAAAAGGCAAATACGGGTTCTTTGTGATTCCAGATGCTAACAATTGGACACTCATTTTTAACAAAGTCTGGAACCAATGGGGTGCATTTAACTATACGCCTGAGAAGGATGTGCTACGTATTCCGGTGGCTATTAAGTCCTCAAGTACCGCAATTGAAACATATACAATCAATCTTGATAATGTTGGAAATGGTTCTCTTAACTGGTCCTCTTTGACCGTCGCTTTTAATATCAAGCGAAAACAAGTTTAAAGTACGTTTAATACCTGCTCCTTTACCATCTCGAGAGATTCCTTCATCCCAACCACCGCTCGTTGTATCTCAGCATCGTTAGCTTTGGAGCCGATCGTATTGATCTCTCTCCCGATTTCCTGACTGATGAACCCAAGTTTCTTTCCGTTTGCCTCTGTTGCTTTCGTCACTTCATGAAAATAGGTCAAGTGGCTTGATAGCCTCACCTTCTCTTCCGTAATGTCAAGCTTCTCGATGTAGTAGATCAACTCTTGCTCAAATCGGTTTTCATCCACCTTCGTCACTTCCTTGATGTCCTCAATTGATTTTTTGATTCTTGATCTGATATTTTCGACGCGCTGAGGATCTAAGCCCTTGACCTTTTCAAGGTTACGATGAATGCTCTCAATTGATTCAGTTAGTGCTTCTTCTAATCGGCTTCCTTCCGTTGCCCTAAACTGTTGACAGCTTTCTGCCGCTGACTGGACCACTGCCGCAACTTCTTTCCATGTGATGATATCAGACAGATCATCTCTCGGCACAATGACATTGGGTGAATGCAAGGCTAACTTAAATAGCTCATCACTTGAAGAATTCACTCCTTGAGCCAGCTTATCAAACATCTTGAAGTAAACCTTAAAGAGGTCCTCATTCACCTTGATAGGCGCCAGGTCTGCGGCCTGGGATACAAACTCAATCGATGCATTGATCTTGCCACGCTTTAATACTTTCTCAAGAATTGACTTGATATCCATTTCCCACATGGCAAACTCTTTGGGCAAACGAAGTACCGGATCAAAAAACTTACTATTCAGCGTTTTGATTTCGACTTTGAGAGTGTAGTTATCGGTTGCAGCTTCTGCCGCACCAAAACCGGTCATAGATATGATCATAGATATAAGGCTTAAAAATCGAGGCCAACAGAGAGAAGAAGTCTCCTGTCTTGTACTTTAAATTCTTCGACGGGGCGAGAATAATCAATTTTTATAAAATAGCCTAGCAATACAGTTCGTAATCCAAATCCATAGCTAGCAAGCCACGGGTTCCGAAAATTAGAAATCTCTGCTGAAAAAACAGATGTCTGTGGTCGATAGACAATTGAATTGGTACTACTATTTCGAGTCAATGGGATTGGCCCTGTCCATGCAGACCCGAAGTCAAAGAAACTGATCAGGGAGAAGTTTCTTAAAAATGTACTGGAAATCGGTGCACGTGACAAATATTGGAAAACTGGAAATCTAAGCTCAGCATTGAATACTAGACTAGAGCTTCCAAATCGCTCATTCAAGTCAAACCCTCTCAAGTTTTGAACAAATTCTCCAAACAGCACACCGGAATCATTTATGTTATTGGCAATCTCCAAAGGATCTCCAGTTGTATGCGTACGCGTTTCGTTAAACAGCCAGTTTGGAACACCCCCGATCATGAATTTTTGTGGATCTGGCCCAAAGGAGGTCCCATAGAAAAAACGGGTTGCTAATGTCAGTTCGCGGTGTATGCGTTGATAATGTCGAAAATCAGCAACCAGATTTGTAAATGAAAGGTCAGAGGAAGTGACCGCCTGATGATGCTTCAGTTCTAACAAGCCTTTTGTCCCCTGAATAATGTTGTAACCTCTATCCAGTGTATTGTCAAAGACAGCGCGTGATTCAAAACCCAAAAATGTTACTGTCCGGTCAGGAGCATTTTCCACATCTCCTCTATCAATTATGGTATTGAACTGATAGTTTTCAAATCCGGTACGAGCGTAAAAAGGATTGAACTCGATTCGAAACCAATTACTCAAAGGCAATGAAGCACCTAAAGTCAATTTATTGAGAGTATATCGTTGGCGGAGCACATCTTCATCATTATTCTCATAGAAAAAAGTGCTTCGCTCTGCTCTCACTTTCAAGTCTAGTCGGTGTTTCAAATAAGAAAACTGAGCATAAAGGTCCGCATCATTCAAATCTGTCATGATCAATCCCCCTCCACTTAATCTATAGTTACCAAGGACATCATTAATTTCTGCCTCCGTTACGGCACCAAAACCTCGTATCGGATCAATCGCAAACGAGGTCGTCAGGTTACTAAAGCTAAACTGCGGGGCGTACTCAAGGGGCCCAACTACATTATTCGTGACTTCCAGACGCTGGTAGTTAGTAAAAAACGATTCTGGCCGAAACTGATTACTATTTGTCGACTCCGAAAACCGGTAATTATCCGTATCTACTTCATCATTGGAACGAGTGGGCTTGATACCTCCAAAAGAAAAAGCATCGGGGTCTAAACCAGGACTGACGGCAACGGATGAATCAGATTTAGTAGCCTTTGACTGCGGAAATAGTGCGCTGATCGTGTCAGATAAAGCAATCTCCTCATCCATTTTTTTTACCACAGGTTCTGGCTTTGACGTATTTGCCGATCGAAGCTGCCTCTCATTGTATAATTCTGCAACAAACTGAGCCTGCAAAAATCTTTGACGAGCTGTCTGAGGACTGAATCTTGATCGAGTTAGATCAATAGTGGAATCCATAAATATCTTACCTACCCCCTCATCCAGCATTAAGTAAATCAACTTGCCTTCATCAAAAAACACATCAAAATCTTGTACACTTCTATCAAAATTTGTTACCTGAGAATAGGTTGAATCCATGAAATCATAACGAAAAATATTAGTGACACCCCGCTGATCGCTGAGAAAATAGACTTCATACGGGCTTTTTGCCTTCGGGCGAAAGTCCCGGCTAAATGTATTTGTTAATCTTGTGTATGAGTGGATTGTAGTATCCAAATCATAAAGAAACAGGTTGAAGTTGCTACTTAAGTCCTTAATATTTTGATCCACTATATCAAGCGTATCTGCGGGACGGTTGGACGAGAATATGATGGCTGCTGTACCTGGCACAAAAACAGGATCCTCGTCGTCGTATATATCATTGGTGATCCTTCGGGTCGCATTACGCCGCATACTAACCAGGTAGATATCGCTTTTCCCATCTATTTCGCCACTGATAATAGCCAATCGACCATTTTCATTAAATGAAAAAGACTCTACCTTATTGAATCGGGTCAACGGCTTATCAAGTCGCTCACCAGTTGCTGTGTTGATAGTAGACAGGTATAAATATCCGCTTTTGAAATAGACCAAACCAATCGTTTCGGTATCGACCCAATCAAGTAGTGGTAAATCATAATCCACCTTTTGTCCTTTTACACGTGTGCCCCCTGATTCGATCTTTTTGGTCTGACCCGAAGTATAATCGTGGACGTAGATCTTGTATCTACCTAGGTCATTTTGAGAATAAGTAACCTTATTTCCATCCTTGCTGATTCGGACATTTTTGAACTTAAACTGACTGTTTCTCGCTTCCACTACAGCCTGATCTCTAGGAGGTGACTCGTAATCATTCGAGATCTCTTTCTGAATCTCAGTGTAATAGTTTTGCCATTCCATTAAAAACTGCTTGTGCGTAAGTCCCAGCGTACTAGAAATACTATTTTCTTCATTCCTGATGATTCGGGTGAGATTCAAAATATTTGAAACGTTGCTCTTTCCGTAGTTTAGAGCAATGAAGTTCCATACTGATTGGCCAATCAAACCGGCTTCCTCTCCCTTGATCTTGATCAGCTTTTTGAGGCGCTTTTGCTCCAAGTAATTGCGGACATAATCATCCATATCACTGCTCCATCCAAAAGCGAGGTACCGCGCAGCCCCATCGATAAACCAAGTAGGGAGATTGAGCAAATAGGAACTTTGAAAGACTTCCGCAAGACTACCTCCGAAGAGCATCTCCTCGATCAGAATCCTCGACAGCTTGTAGACTAACTCTTGACGAAATTGAACAGCAAAACCTGGATGTGCGATCTCGATTTGCAGCTTAATAAAATTTGTCTGGCCTCCCATGTCAAATTCTGGACCTTCCAGACCAATATTGCTCTGCTGCAAGTCATGAATGGAATTGTAGATAAATATTTTGGTCTTGGAATACGGAGCGTAGCCCAATAAGTCTGTGATATTGTTGAACTCATCCTCTAAGAAAGAAATTGCCTGCTCAGCGTACTCTTTGCCCCCATCGTAATGATAAACATCAAAGTGATTCGTTGAGTAACTGACCCAGTCAAATGACTTGTACTGAAGCCTATTTTGACCAAATTCAGAATTGAACTGAGCAGATAGATGATGACCAGAAATGATCATCGCAAATAAAAGTCCTATGAACTTACCTATTTTCATCTATTTACATCAACCTCTTTTATCATAGGTCTGTTTAAAAACAATTGCTCACACAAAAGTTTTGAGAAATAAGGGGCAAGTGTTACTCCTTTCGCTCCTAATCCATTTAACATAGCAAGACCCCCCAGCTGACCATGTACACCTACAAATGGCCTTCTGTCAAAGGTAGCAGGTCTCACGCCTGCCTTTTGATCTAATATACGATAATCTCCAATTAAAATTTTCTCCAACCTTCTCTTTAATTCATTCCGGGCTTTCTCTGATGGCTCACTGTCCAACACATCATGGTCGTAGGTAGCCCCTACTCTCAGGAAACCTGTTTTGGGAATCATAAAAACACCTCTATTGACGATTAGGTTCTCTTTCAAATCTACATCTATATCAATCCATTCTCCTTTCACTGGTTTGAAACGCAAACCATTCCACAATTTGCTTTTGCTCGCACTCACGCCGGTACAGTCTATGACCCAGTCAGCAGCAATAGGTTGCAAGCCATCATTATATAGCCAACTACGGCCCTCCTGAATTAGCAGGTTCTCATCAAAAGTTGCCCGAATGATCTTTCCACGTTGCATAAAATATGCTCTGGCCGCACTGATCATTAAGGGAAGGTCTACATATCCACTGTTCTTTAACATCAGCCCACCATGTACGTCTTGTAACCCGTCGATCCCGATTGGTCGTGTGAGCACTGCTTGGATAAAGTCTGCATACATCTTGTCTTGATCTGCGCCAACCCAATCATTTTGATCCTCAATCGAAAAAAAAGGTCGGTATATCGGCATTTCATGAAAAAAATGAGCTTCAAAAAGAGACTCCAAACTTTGATAAAAGTCCGCTAACCCTTCAAAAAGCTCGTTAGCTTTCCAAGTTTTCACCATCTTGCGTCCAGTCACGGGATTAAAAAGGCCAGCAGCTGCATGTGATGCCCCTTTACCATCAAATGGATCCAGGATCATTACCTCCTTGCCTAACTGCAGGAGTCTGGCTGCAACGCAAGTACCTGCTAAACCCTGGCCAACAATGATCACATCAACTTTCTTCACTTACAGTTATATTTTTGGCAAATTTGCATAAATAAGCATGCATGAATATTCATTCTTTTGTTTTTAACCCGTTTTACGAAAATACATATGTCCTCTTTGATGATTCTGGAGAGGCTCTCATCATCGACCCGGGATGCTACGAGACTTACGAGCAAGGTGAACTAGTAGACTTCATTGCAGAGAAAAATTTAACTCCTGTAGCAGTCGTAAATACCCATTGCCATGTAGACCATGTACTTGGAAATGCCTTCTGCAAGAGGCAGTTTGGAATACCCCTATGGATTCCTTCCGGAGAAAAAGAGGTGCATGATGCTGTTCCTGTTTACAGCGCCAATTACGGGTTTACCAGATATGAGGCTGCTACTGTCGATTTGATGATTCCACAAACTGGAGAACTGACTTTTGGTCAGTCAAAGCTCTCTGTTCTATTTGCGCCAGGACACGCGCCAGGACATCTCATGTATTATCACAAGGAAACTAGCAACTTGATCGCAGGAGATGTGATCTTCCGAGAAAGTATTGGCCGAACTGATCTCCCAGGAGGTGATCTCTCCACCTTAGAAAAGACTATCAGAGAGCAAGTGTATGCGCTCCCCGATAATGTCATCATTTATCCTGGACACGGTCCCACTACATCGGTAAGTCACGAAAAAACAAATAACCCTTTTGTCAAGCCATGATCAGACAGGTACCTAATCTACTCACTAGTTTAAATCTTGTTTGCGGAGCAGCAGGAATCATCAATGTTTTCCAAGGAGACTACACTAACACCATTTTCTTTATTCTACTGTGTGGTGTATTTGATTTTTTCGATGGTTTCGCCGCCCGCCTTTTAAAAGTTTCCGAGCCTTTTGGCAAAGAGTTAGATTCGTTGGCAGACATGGTTTCATTTGGCATCTTACCTGCTCTGTATCTATATCAATTATCCGAAGGGTTAGGAAACGAGCAATGGGTAAGTTATTCCGCCTTACTAGTAGCCGCTTTTTCAGGTATCCGTCTTGCGAAATTTAACCTCGATGATCAGCAGTCCGACAAATTCATAGGACTACCAACGCCTGCCAACGCAATTCTATTGACGACTTTTGCGCAGCTACCTATACATCTTATTCCTTCACAAGGGCTGATACTTGCTACGTCGCTCATCAGTGCGATCCTCCTAATTGCACCCGTAGAAATGCTAGCACTTAAGTTCAAGAATTTTGATTTCAAAACAAATGTTTTCAGGTACCTGTTGATCGTTGTAGCGGTTGCCCTTGTGGTGCTGACCGGCTGGCTAGCTTTACCGCTTCTGATCCCCGTGTACATATTCTTGTCTTTTATAGCTTTTCTCGCCAAGAAATCTGCCCAAGGATGAACCAATAGATACTTTTTGCTCTTCAAGAATCGTTACAAAAGACACCTTCCAAACTCCATGATTAGAGGTTTATCCTTTTTAGTTTTATGTCTTCAAAGCGTACTTGGCTTCGGCCAAAACTCGGTTTTGTCTGATGGGAACTGGTTCAAAGCCGGGGTTGTACAGGATGGTGTTTACCGTTTGTCCAGAGAAATGCTCATCAATGCTGGAGTTCCTGGCTCGGTCGACCCAGCAACAATTAAGATTTACGGAAATGCTCAAGGTATGCTGCCTCAGCCTAACTCAGAGCCACGTCCAGTTGATTTAGAAGAAAACGCCATCCAGTTTCGAGGCAATGCCAATTCTACACTAGAAGAAAATGAGGACTTCCTTTTTTTTGCCAAAGGTCCAGATCAGGTTTCTTATCAAGATGGCAGCTGGCAGTTTCAAGACAACATCTATTCAGACACAGCTTACTACTTTGTAACCTACGGCACTAATGAAGGAAAACGAATTCAAAATAGAGAAAACGTAGCAGCTACAGGCGATATACTGAGCAGCTTTGAGCATGTCATTCCTTATGAGCTCAATGACCAAAACCTTCTTAATTTTGTGAATAGCGGTGGTTCTGGCAGAGAGTGGTACGGAGACATACTGATCCCAAGTTCTGGTTTAGTGAAAAATTATGAGTTTGCAACGCCGGGCCTACTGGACAGTCTCTCTATTGCTCTAAGTGTAATTGGATTTGCAGAAAGTAGGACTTCCTTCAATCTGCTTCTAAACGGTGCCGAACTAGGCGCATTGCAAATCAACGCTTCCTCTGTCAGCACTTACGCAATCAAGGGCCGCAACTCTTTAGGCAGCTTTCAAGCTTTAAGCGATTCAGAAATCCAAAGATTAACAATCGACTTTGTCGCAGCTGAAGGAACAATCTTTGGCTTTGTGAACCAAATTTTAATTTCATATCAGAGGGCTCTGTCTCATTCAGACCATTCCTTACTTTTTAGCAATAATGGGGAAACCCAGTCCCGCACTTTTCAAATAACGACAACCAAACCTATCGAAGTCTGGGATATCAGTGATCCTATCTCTGTCAAAAACGTGGAGGATAAAACAGCGCAAGCAGGTAAAGTGAATTTTGGTTTTGGCAGCAACGAGTTAGTTTCTTTTGTCGCCTTTTCAGATGATGACTTGATTCCATTAGCTAATCTATCTGCGGTCAGCAGACAAAACATCAGATCCCTTGAACCTAAAGATGGATTGATTGTAACTGCTCCTGAGTTTCTAACCGCTGCCAAACGTTTAGCATATTTTCACGCAAATGAGAATGGACTAGATGTCGAGGTAATCACGACAAGACAGATCTACAATGAGTTTTCCTCTGGCATGCAAGATCTTGTAGCGATACGTGATGCCATCAGACACTACTTTCAGAAGTCACCTGACTTTCGCTACGTACTACTCTTTGGTGATGCGTCATTTGATTACAAAAACCGTACACCCAATAACACGAACTTTGTACCCGTTTACGAGTCCTATGACTCATGGGATCCTGTAAGTAGCTACTCATCTGACGACTTCTATGGGTTTATGGGAGATAACGAGGGAGAATGGCTTGAGCGGTTTTCGGGAGATCATACAATGGAAATCGGGATTGGTCGTCTGCCTGTAAAATCTATGTTTGAGGCGGATGCAATGGTCGATAAGATCATTCATTATCATGAGCAATCAAAGATTCCTGGTACCTGGAAAAATCGATTTACATATGTGGCTGATGATGGAAATGTTGGCTATTCCGATACGCATACGCATATGCGCGATGCGGAAGATTTCACAAATTTCATGTGGGAATATGCCCCACAGGCAGAGTACGACAAAGTGTACATTGATATTTTTGATCAGGAAGTCACTGGTAATATTGAGTCGAGTGCAGGGGCTCGCGCAGCCCTGAGTCAGACAATCGAGGAAGGTACCTTAATGGTAAATTTTATAGGTCATGGCAGCGAAACAAGGTGGACAGAAGAAACTGTCCTAGACCTAGAGACTATCGAGTCCATGACAAATGTAGATCGACTACCCATTTTTGTCACGGCAACGTGCGCGTTTGGAAGATATGACGATCCTACTTTAGCTTCCGAAAAATCAGAGTCAGGTGCCGAAAAACTCCTGCTAAAAGCAGAGGGGGGTGCGATTGCTCTGTTAACTACGACTAGACCTGTATTCTCATTTTCCAACTACCCTGTCAATCTGGCTTTCCATTATTACCTCCTAAGACCACTTAAGGAAGGTCCCGAAGCTGGACAGCTTCCAAGGCTAGGTGACCTAGGGCGTCTTACAAAAAATAACAGTTTGCAAGGAAGCAATAACCGAAACTTCTCTTTGCTGGGAGATCCAATGCTAAGGCTAGACTACCCAGAATATCAGATGAAAGTCGTTTCAATCAATGACCTTCCGTTAACCAGCGAATCAACAGACACACTGAGTGCACTAGAAGAAATACGTCTGTCAGGTGAGGTCTTAGGATATGATGGCTTCGTCAAATCAGATTTCAATGGTACCGCCGAAGTACAAATTTTTGATACTCCTACCAGCAACTTAACAAAAGGACAGCGTGATGACCCTTACCCTTACAGGGTTCGGGACCGTCTACTTTTTAGCGGTTCTGCCAGTGTGCAGAATGGACTATTTACGATTTCTTTTATTGTGCCTAAGAATATCACATATCGCTATGATCCAGGTGTAGTTACGCTCTATGCCATTGATAGAAATACAAATGAAGAAGCTATAGGAGGTTCAAACCAGATTCGTTTGGGAGGCTCTTCCTCTTCTTCGGCCACTGACAATGAAGCTCCAATCATTCAAATGAGAATACTTTCAAACGGTGTTTTTACTGACGGCCATGCCACACGAAGTGATACATTACTGGCAATGATTCAAGATGCCTCCGGCATCAATACATCTGGTATTGCTCTTGATCGAGATATCACTTTAGAGCTTGATGGAGAGATCTTCATTATCAACCACTTATACAAATCAAGTCTTAATGATTTCACTTCAGGCAGTATAGCATTTCCATTGAAAGACCTTGAGCCAGGACGATACTTAGTCAAACTCAATCTCTATGACTTGCACAATAATTTTGCGTCATCAACAGTTGACTTTGTAATCTCAGACCAACCACGGATCTCGATTGATGACCTCATGTTATTCCCGAATCCGGCCACAACGACCACTGAACTAAAATTTCGACATAATCGCGCTGGTGAGACGCTCGATATATTTGTAGATGTTATTTCGGTGACCGGCCAGCTGGTTCAGAGAAGAACGTATTCGAGACCAAGTAGCAAAAGCGTGGTAGAAAATATTGAATTAGATATTAATTCGCTTTTTCTCAAACCAGGACTTTACTATTGCAAAGTCACTAGCAGCAGCAGATTAGATGGTGCTTCAGGACATTCGACTACAAGACTTATTGTTATTAATTGAATAGATTTGCCACTTTAATCGTGTCTCAATGAAAATCAAGCTGTTTTTCTTATCTATATTCCTACTCTCGGCTTCCGTTTCTTTATACGGTCAGCAAAGCAGAATCACAGGACAAAGTGGTGCAAATCCAATTACGGTAGCTGTACCATTTCTAGGCTTTGCACCTGATAGCCGTGGATCTGCCATGGGAGATCTCGGAGTTGCTACGTCTGCAGACGCCTATAGCGTCCATTGGAACAACGCTAAGCTTGCCTTCATTGAACAAGACATGGGATTCTCATTCTCCTATTCTCCATGGCTAGGAAACATCGTAGATGACATGTCACTTAACTACCTGACCTTTTTCAAAAAGCTATCTCCTATTGAAGCGATCGGTGTCAGCATGAGATACTTTGATTTAGGTGAGATACAATTGACTGATGTTCAGGGCCTGCCTCAAGGAATAGAAAATCCACGAGAAGCGGCTATTGATGCTACCTATTCGCGTTTACTTGGTGAAAACTTTAGCGCTGGACTTTCGATGCGGTTTGTTTGGTCCAATCTGACTGGAAATATTACGGGCTCGCCTAGTGCAAACGCTGGCTTTAGTCTTGGGTTTGATTTAGGTGGATTGTACCGATTACCTCTTCAAGTAAATGGAAATGATTCGGAGCTTTCTTTTGGTGCTCATATGAGTAATATAGGTCAGAGAGTAACTTATACAAGTCAAGAAAATGAAGATTTCATACCTGGAAACCTACGTTTAGGAACAGCCTTTACCACTCAGCTGGATGCGTACAACAGCATCACTATTGCAGCAGATGTCAATAAACTAATGGTCCCCACGCCTCCTACTCTAGATGAAGATGGCAATATCATTGCGGGCAAAAACCCTGATAGAGGTTTTATTGCCGCTACCTTCGGATCTTTTGCTGATGCGCCCGGTGGTTTCTCGGAAGAGATGTCAGAATTTACCATATCAACGGGAATGGAATATTGGTACAGAGACATTTTCGCTCTAAGGGCTGGATACTTTTTTGAGCACGAAGACAAAGGAGATCGTAAATACTTTACCGCAGGTATGGGTTTTCGATATCAGGTTTTCGGATTGGACTTCTCTTACTTAATACCGCAAGAGCAAAATCATCCTTTGGGGGATACACTTCGATTGTCCTTTATATTTAATCTTGATAAGAACGAGAAATCAGATAGCATCTAATGCTAAATCGCAAACTCGCCCCTCCTAGCTTCCCGATAGATCATTTTCAACTTCCTAGTTATGAACAGTTAACCTCTTCCGCTGGACATGATTTGATTGTATGTGAGGATAGTAAACTACCCATCGTCTTTATCGAGTTTGTTTTCAGAAGTGGTAAATCCTGCCAAGAATTGCCCGGAACCTCGTACTACGCTATCAAAATGCTGCAAGAAGGGACGACACGTTTCACGTCAGAACAGATTGCGGAAAAATTTGAGTCCCTTGGAAGTTTTGTGGAATTTAGCAGCAGCATCGATCATACTTCGATTAAGCTGTACAGTCAGAAAGAACATGTAGCCGCCTCTCTAGAGCTATTGACTGAGCTGCTA
>JBLHTU010000103.1:0-12955 GCA_047627515.1 Cyclobacteriaceae bacterium
AGCAGAAAAATAACCTGTAGCTGCAAATTTGAAGGCATTCATAGATTGTTGAATAACAGGAATTTTCTTTAATGTGTCGACCATGATATACACATTCTCTTCAGTCTTAGTAAGGCTATCATGCCTGTTTTCACGCCAAAAATATTGATCAAAAGTCTGAGCTGCTGGATCTAGCTTGACGGGCATTTCGTAAAAGGCAGTCGATCTGGGCTGATTGACCTGTACATCTTTGATTGATGTATAAAACTTCGCAAGCAAGCCAGCTGTATTGGGCGTAATCTGAGCAATATCCACAACCACACGTGACTTTTCTGGGAGCCAAGGTCCCGAGCTAGTCCGAATCAAATCTTGCTGAATCTTTATTTTTTCAATGTAATTGAGATTGGCTGTAGAGGTGACAGTCGCATCGATCCGTTTCAAAGCAAAATGCTCCTTAGTGATCCACATCGTCCCGTTGAAAGCAAGGTCTTGTGCTGATTTTGGAAAAAAGTCCAGCCGATAGCAGTAGTCATCCCCTACCATCAAGCTATCGGTCAAGTCATATTCGTAGTAGATTCTCCAACCATCTGCGATTGGAGAAACGAAGTCTTTGCTGACAATATTCAACCAGTTTAAGTAAAAATTGTATTCCTGAAAACTTGCTCCTATGATCTGCGCTGTGGTGGTTCCATCTGTCAAGCCAACTCCAAGAAGGTTCGTTTTTAAGATATGCTCATGCTTCAGCCTAGGGTCATTTCTGAAATAGAAATCCGATAAGGTCTCTGAAAAAAAAACAGGCATCACTGGCTGTCCGTCTTCTCCTGCAATAATTTCGATGCTATCTAGTACAGAGCTTATCTTCTTCATCACGGCACTTCGCTTCAACCGATCAGATAGATTATCCATATCGAGTTCTATTTTCGTATAGATCTCATATTCGTAAGCATCTAGCTGACGCTTATCGTTGATGGGTTTATTACGCACAACATTTCTCAGTACCTCAAATGCTGGATTTTCACCTGCATAAATAATAACCTCTCCGAGGGTCTGGACATCTTCCTCTAACTGAACATTCAGAATCTGCTGCTGTCCACGGAATACAGCTTTGGTTTTGGTTAGGTAACCAACGTATCTAACTTCTACGCTATCTACCGCTTGGCTGATTTGGATTCGATAGTTA
The DNA here is from genome assembly GCA_047627515.1 of Cyclobacteriaceae bacterium. Taxonomy (GTDB): domain Bacteria; phylum Bacteroidota; class Bacteroidia; order Cytophagales; family Cyclobacteriaceae; genus JAYPLE01. Next base: position 1,160 of record JBLHTU010000103.1, read on the forward strand.
CCATCAAAATCAGTGATGGCGCCAATCGTAGTCCCTTGAAACAAGACATTTGCAAAGGGCACAGGTGTACCTGTAGAGGCTTCAGTTACTTTTCCCGATACGACAGTAAGCAACTGCGCAGACCCAGAAAAAGTTAATATTAATACAAGGACAGTAAACGTAATTTTTAAATGCACAAGTGAGCTAATTCGCCGCAAATGAATACATTATGGACGAGATTATGCTACTAAACTTTGCTAGACTGATCTTTTTTTATTGACTCAAGATCTTCCTTCAAGTTCAAAACCATCCCAGTTAGTTTTTCTAATGTGATATCATTGGATTGGTCAGATGGATCTGGAAATTGTATACTGATGTACGCTTTCGCTTCCCAAACCTCTTCTACCTCATCCGGATCAATTTCGTAAGCACTGTATTGCTTATTATCTGAGACTAGATATAGCTTTCCTTTATCATCTATGTAGTTAAATACTCTCTTATAAACGATTCCCTCTTTCTTGGTGATCAATACGTATGTCTTACCATTTGCTATATGACTCAGAGACTCTACATATCGACCAATGACGATGGTACCCGAGAGTATAGGAAGCATGGAGTCTCCATGAATTTCAAAGGCCCTATACGTAGCATTGTTTGGTAACATTGGTAATCGGAACTTAGGAAGTTCCGCTAGATATTCTGGGTCAGCATAACCGTTCAAATAACCAGCGGCCGCTTTCTGAGGTACCAACTCTATGTTCTCATTATCATCTTTGTCAACCGTAATCGAGAGTACTTTCACTTTTTGCGCTCCTGTAGCACCCTTATAATCAGTATGACTGCTTATATCATCTGAGATCAGAGCATCCACTGACAAGCCAAACTCCTCTGCTATGCGGGCAAGTGTTACTAACCTAGGCTCAGCACGCGCCTCCTCGTAAGCACCTACAAGAGATCTCTTGATACTAATTCTTTCGGCGAACTGACCTTGCGTCAGATTATGCTGCTTTCTTAAATACTTGATGTTGCTTGCTATAGACATAATATAAAAATTGTCATTGTAAAAATAATAGCTACCAAACTGAACACATGCCGTTCAGCAATCAAAAACCATAAAGTTAAAGGGATTAGCCTGAGGTCTCCCCAATGAATAGAGATGAATATGCTGAAAATCGGACGTATGGTGAATCGTCTCCAACTTGCATTTAATTTCTTTGACGACCGCCTTCAACGTTTCATCAGAAGCTACTAACACATAGCCGTATAAATCTCTACGCCCATGCACAGTGGCGTAAAACTTCACCTGGCACTTACCTGAGTTTAACTTCTTAGAGCTCAACTTGAGTTTGTATTGATCCGAAAAACTCACATCGGCAAGGCCATGATGCCAGTCATTCATTGTGGTTTCATTACTCAAAGGGATCGTGCGAATGCTATTCATATTAGTATTATTTGATCATAAAATTAGTATATAATTTTCATTTTACAAGATAATACTAACTATTTTAGCTTTCTGAACACTAAAAGACCTACAAATGCTAAAAAAGACATCATCATTCAAAGAGTTACTCGTTTGGCAAAAAGCCCATGAACTGGTGCTCACAACTTACCTATTCACTAAGAGGCTGCCACACGATGAAATAGAAGGACTGATAAAGGATATACGCATGACTAGCGCGGCCATCGCCTCTCGCATTGCTGAAGGCCATCAATCAGCCAATCCTGGCAGAACCATTCAGTATCTCTGCCATGGTCAGGAGTCTCTTAATCGATTGGCTTACCTCCTTGTACTCTGTGAAGATCTGGATTACGGAAGTAGTGATCAAATAAATGACCTCATCGAAGAGCTTTCAGATTTGATCAGTAATGCCATCGGCAAAACAAAGCACAACCTCACATTAGATTTTGCCTAGTTCGGAACCAGATGATCCAATGTTGGAAAAAGACGCACGAGACCAAGACACCACGAGACCACATCCAACAGACAATGAGGTACAAAGAATCGTTGCTCATATGGATCTGGATGCCTTCTTTGTATCAGTAGAATGTCTCAACGACTCCCGACTCAAGGGTATCCCTCTGATTATTGGCGGCAGTGGTGGCAGAGGTGTCGTCTCGTCTTGCAGCTACGAAGCGAGACGTTTCGGCGTACATTCTGGTATGCCAACCAGAATGGCTCTTAAGCTATGCCCGCAAGCCAAGACAATCTCGGGCGATATGGCAGCTTACAGCTATTACTCAAAAATGGTCACGGAAGTAATTAAGACCAATGCTCCACTATTTGAAAAATCGTCTATTGATGAGTTTTACATAGATGTAAGCGGGATGGATCGCTTTCATAGTACTTTTCAATGGTGCAGTGAATTGCGTACAAAAATCACACATGAAACAGGTCTCCCCATTTCTATGGGACTCTCTGTCAATAAGCTGGTCTCTAAAGTAGCAACGGGTGAGTACAAACCAAATGGTGAGAAATACATCACCAAAGGCACAGAAACAGATTTTCTAGATCCTCTGATCGTAAGGAAAATACCAATGATCGGAGAAAAGACAGCACAGTTCCTGATGGATATGGGCGTCACGCATGTGAAGATTCTACGTCAGATGCCAGTAAAGCTTCTTGAGCGTGCTTTTGGTAAAAATGGAAAGTCCCTTTGGTATAAGGCCAATGGCATAGACAATTCACCTGTCCGACCATACAGTGAGCAGCATTCTATCTCAACGGAATGCACGTTTGGGCATGATAGTATTGATTTTAAGAAAATGAAAGCCATGCTGGTTACGATGGTCGAAAAACTATGCTATAAGCTGAGAAAAGAGCAAAAATTAGCGTCGGTTATCACTGTGAAAATTAGGTATGCAAACTTTGATACAGAAACAAAGCAGCGAAGGGTTTCTTACACATCTACCGATCTAATTATCATCCAGGAGGTCAGTGATCTCTTTGATAAACTGTATACCCGTCGAATGCTGCTGCGACTTGTCGGCGTCCGTCTGAGTGGTCTGGTGCGAGGCAATTATCAAATCAACCTTTTTGAGGACACTGACGAGACCATTAGGTTGTATCAAGCGCTAGACAAAATCAAAAACAAACACGGCGTCGACAAAGTAATGAGAGCAACCGCTATTGGGCTTGACCGCAGAATGCTGATGGATAATAACCTATTTTCAGGATAAAGCTATCCTACGAAATGAGTGCTTAATTCCTCGATGGTATGCTGATGGATCGTTCATTACGTAGCGCGCTTGCGGCGCGCTACGTATTTTTTTTTGAAATTATTACAAGGTGAAGCGGTTACTGCCCAACAAAAAACAGAGCGTTGGCCACCATGAGCTTACCATTGTACCAAAAGTTACGGAAGAGAGGGTTATCCACGAAGTAGACGATTTGGCCTCGACCCTTATCTTCCACACCAAAAGTCACTGACTTCGGTAATTTCTCTTTCACATACTGTCCTACAAAGCCACTTAGGTGATCTTCTTTACTGTCTATGATACCTACATTTTGATCAGCTAGATAGCCATATCGACTGCCTGAGGTTTTCAATGAGTAGTATGTATCTCCATAGCCAAAAGCCAACGGATGTGTTGGGTCCAACTTCACACTGAAAATCGCGCCAGGAATCAAGTTCTTAGCATACTCACGTTCTTGTGAACCATAAGGCAATAATCGGCTAGCCTCCTCAATTTCCTTTTCTCGACTTTCAATCTTTCTCTTTTCGTCATCGTCTCCATACTGACTGATGGAAGCATACTCGGTATCAGCAAATTTATCGACCGCACTTCCGAAGAGCACTAGCTTACCACCTGCGCGGACCCAATCAGATATTTTTTCCATATCGCTAGTACTAAGCGTACTGTACCAGCCTTCTTGCATCAGCAGCACATCATAAGCATCCAGATCGCTTCTCCCAAAAGAGGTAGACCATAACATACTGACGGGGTACTTGAGCTCTGCTTCCATAAAGTGCCACATCGCTCCGAAATTAGTGGTCGATACACCATCACCCATGATCGCGGCGATCTTCGGTGCTTTGAGGTAGGCAATATCTGATGATCCAACATCTGGCCCCATATCCATGAAGCCAGTACTTACGGCATCAAAACGCTTTTGCATGGCGTTGGCAATTCCAGATACCTTCTCTTCAAACTGAGCGCCAAAAACAGTATTATCTCTTTCTGACACAATCAAAGTACCTCGGTCAAACTGACGGCCATTTACTTGCATAGGAACTGTAGAGAATCTCACTTTAATTCCCTCCTGCAATAGTTTGCTCAATAGCTGTGCGTCTGATAAACTATTCCACTTGAAAAAGAACGCATAGACATCATCAGGTGCTGATTGCTTTTGAAATCCTTCCGGTGAAGCCATCGGACTTACGGATAAGTTAGTGCTAGTTGCATAGGCTTGCATGCCAAAAATATAAGGTGCCGCCCACGCTGTAATATCATACGTCAGTGAGTCAGTTACCTTTGTGACAGGCTCGAAAAGTATCTTTGCCAATACTCCCTTTGGTTGGTTTGTGCTGACGATCAAGTCACTCTTACTTATCACAAAAGACTCATTTTTCTTTGTGCGATAGTTGTAACCGGTAAGTTTAGAACCAGAGCTGGTACCGTATTCAATTCCATTTTGATCCAACCATTTCATCATGGCCGCTTTTTTATCAGCATTATCTGACTTCATCACAAAGCTCTTGTATTTTCCAGCAACAGGTGTATTGAAAAACCGCTCAAACTCTTCCAACAATCTGTCAGAATTGGTAGCCGTCATTTCTAAGGTCGATATACCTGTAGTAAAGTGATGCGTAATACGATCAAGCAAAGTAAGTGTATCACCTTCCTGCTTGATCACACCTAGACCTCCTCTTCCGTGTCCGCCTTGTTCATACGTCATCCCTATTGCACCATTATAGGTAGGGTAAGTATCGCCATAACTTGGATACAGAAGGTCAAACCGCTGTTTTGTGAAGTAAAACCAATCCTCTTTGTCAAAGTACTTTGCATGATTACGACCGATCTGTACTTGAAAGTCTCTCTGCCAATCTGTGATCAGCTCATGAAATGGTTCTGCTGCTGGAGCAAAGTAATACGGACTGTTGTAACCCTGCTCATGAAAATCTACGTGTATCTGAGGTAACCAATCATTGTATACCCTGATCCGAGCTTGTGTTTCTACTTGTGTCTGCCATGCCCAATCTCTATTGAGGTCAAACAAATAATGGTTTTGTCTCCCTCCTGGCCATGGCTCTATATGCTCCACGGCTTGTGGGTCTGGATTGAATGGCATATTGCCATATTGGTTGTAAAAATTCGCATAACGATCTCTCCCATCAGGATTGATACAAGGATCTATAATTACCAGCATATCATCGAGCCAAGCACTCTTCTCGGAACCTGGCTTAACCAATTCGTATAGTGTCATCATCGATGCTTCGGTAGAATTCGCTTCGTTTCCGTGAACATTGTAACTCAACCATGCGATCGGCACTTGTTTTTCGGGGCTACCCTCCAGCATACCTGCTCTTTTTAGGTTATCCGTTCTGATGGATTCCATTTCCTGGATATTAGTAGTCGAAGAGATAAAAGCCAGCACTAGTGGCCTTCCCTCATTTGTAGCGCCATATTGACGCAGCTGTACTTGATCTGAATTACTTGCTACGTGTTCAAAGTATTCCATCACTTGATGATGTCTTGAAAAACGGCTCCCAAGCTCGTAGCCTAGAAAATCTGCAGGTGACTTAAGTTGCGCATGTGATCCGTAGATGCAACACATCAGGATCAGTAGTCCGAAAATTCTTTTCATGAGGTAAGTATAAAAGATTCGAGACTAAGCTAATAAAAGAGGTTCTTTGTACCCAAAACTGATTGACAAGCGGTACAATTTCTACGATTAATCAAATCAATCGCAAGGGTCATCAAGCCCAATCTTTTCAAGTCTATTCTATAAAAGATTAATACTATTATTTTTAGTATTATACTAAAATATTTAGTTTTACGGTAAGTCGACACACTCTGTTGAGCAAGCAAACCTTTCTAATTTACCGTAATACATGTACTGGAATTGCCATACCTACTTTTCATTTGGTTACGGCACCCTTTCCGTAGCTGCCCTTTATGAGGAAGCAAAGAGGAATGGTGTCCATAAGCTTGTATTGACTGACATCAACAATACGTCGGCATATATCGAACTACTAAGAATCTGCAGAGAAAGAAGGCTGGAATGGGAATTGGAAATAGCCGTTGGTATCGAATTCAGACAAAAGAATAGGCTTCTGTACGTTGGGCTTGCAAGGAATAACGAAGGTTTTGAAGAGCTCAATAGGTATCTATCCTATCACAACCGAAAGGCAGAACCTTTCAGAGCCTATGCTCCCCCATTTGGACACGTGCATATCATCTATCCGTTTGACAATGTCCCCGTTAGGCTGAGGGAAAATGAGTGGGTCGGAGTTAAGAGTACGCAACAAAATCAATTAATGCTGAAAAGTGATATCAGCGTCAAGTCCAAAATGGTTGCTTGGCTGCCGGTCACCTTCCGAGATAAGCTTGGGTTCAATACGCATCGGTTACTCAGGTGCATTCAGCTGAATACCCTTTTGAGTAAGCTAGATCCTGATCAGCAAGCAGATTCCTCGGAAATAATGGCGCAAGAATGGAAAGCCAGAGAGGTTTTCGAGCAGTTCTCTCAATTAGTAGCCAACGCAGAGCACCTCGTTCAGGACTGCAGTCTTAGTTTTGATCTTGGATCAGATAAAAACAAGCGCTTTTTCTTACAAAGTAAATACGAGGACCGTGAATTACTCTTCTCGGAAGCAAGGGCAGGTTTTCAATTAAAATACGGAAAAAAAGCAAGGGACACCATCGAAAAACGCTTTGAAAAAGAATTAGAAATCATCGCGAAGAAAAACTTTGAGGCCTATTTCTTAATAGCCTACGATATCATCAGGTATGCAGATAGTAATGGCTTTGCTCATGTAGGCAGGGGAAGTGGAGCCAATAGCCTTATCGCCTATTGTTTAGGTATTACAGAGGTAGATCCGGTCGAACTTGATCTATACTTCGAGCGGTTTTTGAATACGGAGCGGTCCTCCCCGCCAGATTTTGATATTGACTTTTCATGGAAAGACCGAGATAAGGTCATTCAGTATATTTTTGATCGATTTGGTAGAGAGCATGTCTCGCTGCTTGGAACACATACCACTTTTCAGCAAAGATCATCTTTAAGAGAGCTGGGGAAAGTTTTTGGACTTCCAAAGGAAGAAATTGATAAGATCGTCCAATTTGGCCAGCAGGATTCACAAGACGAGATCACCAGGCTAATTTATCGATATGCCAGCATCATCAAAGAAATCCCGCGACACTTGTCTATTCATTCCGGAGGTGTTCTGATCAGCGAAAAACCAATTTATGCTTACACCAGCTTAGACCTTCCTCCAAAAGGTTTCCCTGTTACCCATTTTGAAATGCATAACGCGGAGGATCTTGGACTATTCAAGTTTGATATCCTGAGCCAGAGAGGCTTGGGACATATTAAAGATACGGTACAAATCATCCAAGAGAATCAAGGTCAATCGGTCGACATTACCAAAGTAGAGGATTTCAAACGAGACCCAAAAATCAAGCAACTGTTACGCATGGGGGACTGCATGGGCTGTTTTTATGTAGAATCGCCAGCGACAAGAATGCTCTTGGGCAAACTTCAATGTGAGAATTATCTCACATTAGTTGCTGCTAGTTCAATCATCAGGCCTGGCGTAGCACGGTCAGGTATGATGCGTGCCTATATAGAACGACATCATGCGGCAAAAAACGGAAAAGCCTTTCGAGGTATACATCCAAAAGTAGATGAACTATTGAAAGAGACGTACGGCGTCATGGTCTATCAGGAGGACGTTCTCAAAGTAGCACATCATTTTGCAGGACTGACCCTCACCCAAGCGGACGTACTGCGAAGAGGAATGTCGGGAAAGTACCGATCCAGGAAAGAGTTTCATACGGTAAAAGACCAGTTTTTCCTAAACTGTCAACAGTATGGACATCCAAAAGCAATGGTCGACCGTCTCTGGTTTGAAATTGAAAGCTTTGCTGGCTACTCGTTCGCAAAAGGTCACTCAGCTTCGTTTGCTGTTGAGAGCTTTCAAAGTTTGTATCTCAAGGCCCATTTCCCACTTGAGTTTATGGTAGGTGTTATCAATAACTTTGGCGGGTTTTACACGACCGAGTTCTACTTCCATGAAGCGAGAATGTCTGGCGCTGACGTAGAAGCGACCTGCATCAATCACAGTACCGTGAAGTCGCGGATCATCGGAAAAAAGATATACGTTGGCTATCATCACCTCAAAGCACTCGAGCAACGGATCGCAAGGGCTATTGAACAAGAACGAGCTTCAAATGGGCCATTCACCACATTAGACAATTTTATCAGACGTGTTCCGATGACCCTGGATCAGATTAGAATTCTGATCAGGATAGGGTCCTTTCGGTTTACCGGCTTATCAAAAAAAGAACTACTCTGGAAGGCTCAATTATATTTTGGGCAAAAAAGTCAAAAGCAACCCACGGGTGTAGATCTCTTTGAAGAGGAACCCGCGCGCTTAATACTTCCCAAGTTGTACTCACATGTATTAGAAGATGCTTTTGATGAACTCGACCTACTGGATTTTCCGCTTTGTGACCCCTTTTTATTGATTGACTACGATCAGAATCAACAGGTAACTGCCGAAGAGCTTAGCCACAAAATTAATCAGCAAATTGACATCACAGGTTACCTGGTTACCACCAAGGATGCAAGCACCAAAAATGGACAGAGAATGCATTTTGGTACTTTTTACGATTACAAAGGCTTCGTTTTTGATACAATCAATTTCCCGAAAATTGCCCGTATTTTCCCCTTCGTCGGTCGTGGATTTTACCGCATCAAAGGCATCGTGACACAAGACTTTGGCTATCCATTGATAGAAGTCTCATTTATGCGTCTGATCCCGATGAAAGATCGCTGGAAGACGGGGGCAAAAGGAGCTGCCAAACTTGAGAGTCCACTCCTTACGGCGCGAGTTGAAACCACTTAAAAGTCAATAAATTATCAAAATTGCAATGATTTAATTGTGGGTAATTTGAGTTCTTATTAGTTTTCCGTTTTCGTACGCTACATACTTTAATGGAAAAATTAACTGTCGAATGGGCTGGATATACCTTCCTAGAACCCATGGCATTATTACTCAATTGGCTTCTGATGGCTCAGAGCCTATACTATTACAGAAAACTTAAGTCTTACAGGGCTTCTAACTTTTCCATTTTTTGGAGATGGTTTTTTTTACTGTTCGCTATTTCGACTTTTTTTGGTGGTATATCGCATTTCTTATTTGGCTATTTAGGCTTAACTGGGAAGATACCAGGTTGGCTGGCTGGCATTTTTGCCATTACATTTATGGAGTTGGCTATGTCCTCTACCTTAGAAAAAGAATGGCGTAGCCGATTGCAGATTGTCAGTATCGTCAAGTTGGCTATTACAGGTATCATGCTTTTGATCTCCTTTGACTTCAACACTGTCTTGCTACATTCGACCGGGATGGCTTTTTTCACGATCCCTCCTATGATCTATATGCTTAAGCAGGGGAAACCTGATATTAATTATGTAATCTTCGGCGTACTAGCCCTGCTTGCATCATTACCTTTCCGGATTTTTGGTGTGGATTTTCATCAATTGATGAACAGAGATGATATTGGGCATTTGCTGATGATTGTAGCGCTGCTATGCTTTTTCAAAGGCGTCAAGTATCGCGAAAGTCGCCTACCCAACTTTCAAGTAGCTTCCTCTTAAGGAACTAGCCAAGTACTCTCGGAGAGTTGTCTATTTTGATCTATTGTACAGCTTGCTCTACGATGCTCAGGGTGACCTAAGAGCAGCACATCCATGTTTTGAATATGTAATTCAATCACAGTAAAAAATTCAGTATTGAATGTCTCTTTGTACTCCACTTGCGCATAATTTTCAATACCTGATCCTGGCGACTTGGAGCTATTATAGTCTTTCAAGTGACCATCCGAGGCCTGAGCAGAAGCTTGCTCTGTAAGGACCTCTGCCAAGCATTGAATTCTTATTTGTAATTTGGATCCCGCATCCCAAAATAGCAATGAAACAACTGCTGCATCCGTAATCTCCTTCACTTTTTTTGATCTGCGATCCGTGAAAATCTGTAATGTCTTACCTAACAGATCACAAGACCGAACCACTACCATCCGTTGTGCGCTTTTACGATCATCGACTGTGCCTAATGCCGTAAATCGAAAAGGATGACGTTTATCGACTTGTCCTTTTTGGATTTCTTCTAGTGCTTGTGCTATGAACCTTTCACTTTCCATGTATTGGTAACAGCGATCAGATTGATTAGTTTTATACCACTTCAACCGATCAATGAGACTACCACATATCCCAGAACTTCTGCAATATCCTATCGGCCAATTCATTGCCCCAGAAGAAATGAGCCCAGAGGAAATCCAAGCATGCATCACGGAAATAAGAGTATTTCCTGAACGTATCTATGATTTGACAACTGAAATGACGGTCGATATGTATAGCTGGGCGTATAGGCCTCAAGGCTGGTCCATCCGCCAATTGATTCACCATTGCGCTGATAGTCATATGAATGCCTTCTTACGTTTGAAATGGGCTCTATTTGAAGATAAGCCAATCATAAAACCATACGATGAGGGGAAATGGGCCACCTCGGCAGATGTAGTCAAGTCTGAGCCTATCCTATCGCTTCAGCTATTAGATGGCTTGCATCACAGATGGGCGGATCTACTTGATCAGCTAGTTGAAGGAGACCTTCAAAAAGGATACATTCACCCAGATCAAGGTCAATTCGTGTCGATTGAAACGTACGTTGCTAACTATGCTTGGCACTGCAAACATCATTATAAGCACATGCAACTGGCGCTGGATCATGAGGGAAAGTATACTTCGTCCGTGTGAAATAACCTCTTCGTTGTAATGACTTCGATCTTCTAAGAAACAGTCAACTTTTGAACGGCAGTAGCCAGCCTGTCCGAAAAAACAAACTAAATACTTAGCGGACTGCTAAAAACAGTACCCAAGACGTAATAAACCATTCAACACAATTTTCACGAATTATTCAATAATTGCATTAATTCAATAATATTTAATACTATTTTACTTACCAAACTAATTATAGTTTAATTATTCCATCATTGACTGACATGAGTCTAATCTGGTACAACAAGAAACAACAAAGTTTTGAAAAGGGAGATACCCAGTCTTTTCAGCACGAAATTACAAAATCAACCTCTGAGGCTGAACTACGAAAACTCTTCGAGTTTAATACCACGAGCATCAAGCTGATGGACAAAATACTAGAGAGCTTAAACGCAAGTTCATACATCAATAGTAGCTCGAATAAGCACATGATTTAGCTATCTTAGCAATCATGAGATATGCATTAGTCTTATCAGTTCTCCTTGCAAGTTGTGGGCAAAAAATTGTCTTATACAACAATGTCGACGCTCGATATGATCTTTTTGACAGCTATGTCTTGATTGGGCTAAAGGGTAAGAATATTAATGCTGACGCAGATGCCTCACATATACTGAAGAGAATAGAGTCAGCCATTTCTGAAGAGATGGCCCGTCGAGCTTATACCTTCTCATCAGATAAACCTGACTTAATCGTTCGCTATGAAATCGTGAGCGGCTCTGTCTCGCAAAACAGAAATAATAATTTCTCAAACAACCCCATGATTCAGAACCAATTCGGTGGGCCAATGCTGAACAATCAAAATATCGTTGAATCAGTAC
>JBLHTU010000104.1:0-12941 GCA_047627515.1 Cyclobacteriaceae bacterium
GGTTATAAAACAAGGTTTTAATTTCGTCCAAGTCCAAACCTTCCGTGTATATAACTCCACCTGCCTTGTCAATAATACCCTTGATTTTGACGCCATATTTCGCCAAGTACAACGCAGCTGTGGCACCTACATTACCCCAGCCCTGAATCAAAGCGGATTTTGTAGTGATGTCATCTTCCCATAAGTCGTAATAATGGCGAACAGATTCTGCAACACCAAAACCGGTTATCATATCTGCGACGGTATACTTTTTGTCTGAAGTAGGGATATAATTTTGGTCTTCAATAATTTTCGAAACCCCTTGACGAAGACGCCCGATCATATGTATTTTCTGCGGCTTTGGAGGATCGAAATGGCCATTGACAACGCCCTCTTGGGGGTGCCACAGACCAAAATCCTCTGTGATAGGGATGACTTCGTGGATTTCGTCAACATTTAGATCGCCTCCTGTGCCATAGTAGTTTTTAAGCAATGGGTATACAGCCTTGTACCAGCGACGCAGGACTTCCAATTTTCTTGGGTCTTTTGGGTCAAAGTTGATGCCTGATTTTGCACCACCAATCTGTGGGCCTGAAACGGTGAATTTTATTTCCATGGTCTTGGCGAGAGATTCTACTTCTCTTTTGTCAAGACCGATTCGCATTCTGGTTCCTCCTCCAGCAGCTCCACCTCTTAGTGAGTTGATGACAACCCAACCTACAGCGTCTGTCTCTGAGTCATTCCACTCAAACACAATTTCAGGCTTTTTATCTTCAAACTTTTTCAGTAGATCTTTCATGGGGGTGTAGTTTATCCTTCAAATTTAATTGTTTTGACAACTTTTATGGAAAATAAACAACACCGCTGCAATGATCTTTGTTTGCACCTGTTGCTGAAGCCAGCACGTTGACCTTGTTTTGTTTACGTAGTAAGGCCATAAAGGCGAATATCAATGCTTCTTTCCCTTCTATTAATTCCGGTTGAGGAACCTCAAAAAAATTATTTGGAAGCATAGCTTTCATCGAATCAATCAAAAATGTATTGTATGCTCCTCCTCCAGTGATCATTACAAGGCCTGCCGAATGCTCTTGCAAAACCCCACATATTTCTGAAGCGATGAACTGGGTGTAGGTGTAAAGAAGATCAACTGTTTCTCCTTTGGGTATGGCATGAAGGAATTTGGTTTCAGTCCATTCATTGCTGATGGATTTGGGCAAAGGCTGTGAAAAAAACTCAATCTGGGAGAGCTGTTGTTTCCAGACGGTATGGGTTTTGCCTTGCCTAGCCAGCAGGCCCTGATCATCGTAGACATGTCCAAGTCGCATGGCCAAGTAGTTCAGCACTTGATTACATGGAATCAGATCTCCAGCAATGATATGTGCATCTTTTTTGATACTTATGTTGGCTATTCCCCCCAGGTTTAGGCAGGCGACTTTATCCTGAAAGAGGAGTAGATCTCCAATGGGTACAAGTGGTGCTCCTTGACCGCCTAGTTGCAGGTCTTTTTGACGGAAGTCCCCAACAACTGGTATCCCTGTCTTTGACGAAATTACCTGTGGATGGCCTATTTGTAATGAAAACCCTTTTTCTACCTGATGAAAAACAGTATGACCATGTGAGCCGATAAGTGTTGGTGATGTACCTGTCGAGGAAATAAAGGAGTTGATTTGGTCTCCAACCCAGTTTCCTAGTTCGATATCGAGTGAAGTAAGCCTTTCCCCTGAGAGACTCCTGCAAGTAGATAGCCTAACCTTAAGATCCTCCGGAAATGAGATTGTAGAAGTAGCTACGATAGCAAAGCACCACTGGTCTGTAAACCAAAACTCTGCAAGACAAAGATCGAGTCCATCGAGAGACGAGCCAGACATAACACCCAATACCTGATTGGCTTTCATTATTTTTGATTTTCGAATTTCACAACTAGATGAGAAATATAGCAGTAGATATTGGAAACACACGCATCAAAGTAGGAGTATTCGAGGGTTCATCGATCGTCGATTTGCTACACTTTAGAGAAGTGAGGGAATTAGCAGAGCTGTTTGAGAAGGAAACAAAAGCGATCATAAGCAGTGTAAGAAAACATACTTCCGATGAGTTGTCTTTTCTTCAAAATGCTGGCTTGTGGTTAGATCAGAAAACATCAATTCCCATTACGATAGATTATGAAACACCCAGTACACTTGGTTTGGATCGCGTGGCTGGAGCTGTAGGAGCCGCTGTGGAGTTTAGTGAAAGAAATGTGCTGATTGCAGATATAGGGACATGCCTCACGATTGACTATGTTTCTGCTAGTGGGGTATTTCAAGGAGGAATCATTTCACCGGGGCTTGAGATGAGGCTAAGGGCAATGCGAGATTATACGGGAAGGCTACCCCTTGTGGACCTGAAGCCATTAGATGGAGATTATTCTTATCCAGGAAAATCTACTAGAGAGAGCATGATTGTCGGCGCTATACATGGGATTAAGCATGAAATTGAAGGATATATTTTCGACTTACGAAAAGAAACCACTGACCTACACGTTATTCTCACCGGCGGTGACACATCCTTTTTTGATTCCATGGTAAAAGCAACCATCTTTGTGTGCCCTGAACTAATATTGACAGGCTTAAATAGAATATTGCTTCATAATGAGACTAATGCATAAGTTGCTGGTTGTAGGGTTTTCGCTCTCATTTTTCATAGGCTCAGCACAATCAATTACTTCACCCTATACTAATTTTGGTATTGGAGAAATCAACGACTTTTCACTGCCGCATCAAGCAGGTATGGCAGGTGTTGGTTTGGCATTGCCAAATCTATATTATATAAATCTTAAAAATCCTGCCCTCCTCCCGTATACGCTGTTGACTTCTTTTCAGGTAGGCCTACAGTCTGATGTAAGAACGTACAATGGCGGTGGACCTGCTACGACAGATGCGACGGCCTCTGTAAGTCACATGGTTTTTGCGGTGCCCATCAAAGCGGGTAAGTGGGGGTCAGCAGTAAGTTTACTTCCTTATTCTTCCGTCAATTACGATTTCTTATCACGCGACATCATTGCTAATTCTACCGATTCGGTAGCAAACTTCTTTGAAGGTGAAGGGGGGCTCTCTCAGGTGAGTTGGTCTAATGGTTTCAAAGTTTATAAAAACTTAAATCTAGGCTTCAGAGCTTCATACGTATTCGGCTCGATTACACGGCGAGTCAATAATTTGATTGAAGCAGGAGATATTTCATCCCCATTCATCATTAATTATGAGGAAATGACTTCTTACTCAGATGTCGTTTTGTCCATTTCTATGGCTCACAGAATCAAAGTAAAAGAGGAGGTTTGGTTCAATTATGGAGTAGTATACGATTTGCCTGGAAGTTTACAAGGGAGTCGGTCAGAAACCTTAGCAAGGCTTAATCAGAATCAAGTGGAAATCGTTGCTATTGAATTGGCCGAGGATCAGTCAATAGCCTTTGATCTGCCTTCTTCACTTTCAATAGGGACATCGATAGAAAGATTTAACAAAATGCAAGTAGGCTTGGATGTGCAGTTTTTGAGGTGGTCAAACGCCGCTGTGCAGGAAGGCAATGGCCTCCATAATAGTTACAGCATAGCGCTAGGAGCACAAATAACGCCTGACTATAAAGATGTTAACAGCTACTTGAAGAGAGTGGATTATCGCTTTGGTTTTGGGGTCAGTCAGCTACCGTATCTTGCAAGCGGCACAGAAATTAATGAAATTGGTATTAATTTTGGAGCCTCGTTTCCAACAAAGAGTTTTTCAAGTCTTGATATGGGCTTCAAACTCGGCACTCGAGGAACGATCACGAACAACTTAATTCGCGAAAATTTTGCGCAGGTAGTTTTTGGTTTGACGATCAACGATCGATGGTTTATTAAAAGAAGGTACGATTAGTAACAAATAGCTGAAATGAAGAATCTAGGTAAAATTCTAATAATCCCTTTCCTAATGCTAGGAATGTCTCTACAAGCTCAACCAGGCTGGAATTGGGGAGATCAGGTAGATGTAGCGAAAGAAAAAAACGCATTGTATGTTGATATGCTAAAAGCTGGAAAATTCAGCCAAGCAGTGCCGGCACATAACTGGCTCATGGAAAACACTCCGGACCTAAACGAGTCTCTTTATCAAAATGGCGCTAAGCTGTATGAGGAAATGGTAGAGGTTGAAAAGGACGCGGCGAAGATTGCGGAGTACAAAACAAAGGCACTCGAAATGTACGATCTCAGGATTAAGTATTTTGGAAAGGAAGCGTATGTAATGAACAGGAAAGTTTATCCTGCCTACAAATTCTACAAAAGCGACCAGAAAAAGTATGGAGAGCTGTATGCCATGTTTAACAAGGCATATGAATTAAATGGCAGTGATTTTTCAAGAAATAACTTAGCCGCTTACATGGACGTTGTTCGACGCTATAAAGCCGTAGGTGGTGATATCAGCGATGAGAAAGTCATTGACATATACACGCAGATCACAGATGTTCTGGATGAGATGCGTGCGAAAGGACAGAACCTAGCAGCGATCGATAGAATAAGTGAGGCAGTTGATAAAATGTTGTCAAGTGCAGTAGACCTAAACTGTGATTTTGTAGAAAGTATATTAGGGCCAAAGTTCGAGACCGAACCGGATGTGAAAAGTGCTAAGAAAATTTTTAGCTTGATGCTCACTGGGAAATGTACCGACAGACCTTTAGCTGTTGCCGCGGCAAAGCTGGTAAATGACAATGAGCCGTCCTTTGGGATCACAAAATTCTTGGCAGTCAGAGCCACGTCAGACGGAAATATCCAGGAAGCCATGGCTTATTATGCACAGTCAATAGACCTAACTGATGAGAACATCAAAAAGGCTGAAATCTATATGGGTATGGCTAAGTTGGCAGCAAATGAAGGAGATAAAGTAGGATCGCGTTCGAACGCTAGAAAATCATTAGCATTTGATCCTTCCAACAAGGAAGCATACTCGTTGATTGGTAACCTGTACATGGGATCTTTCGATGATTGTAAAAAAGGAGAAAAGAAAACGGACGATTATGCGGTCTTCTTAGCAGCTCACAAAATGTTCAAATTAGCTAGCGATTCTGAAGCAATGTCCAAGGCTAAGAAATTATTCCCTTCAATCGAAGATATCTTCAACGATGAGTATGCCGAAGGGCAGAGTTTTCAGGTGGGTTGTTGGATCAATGAAACCGTAAGTATTGAGAGGCGACCTGCGGAATAGTTACCGAAAGACACAAGAGAAATCGACCCTGGTATATTACCAAGGTCGATTTTTTGTTTATGCAGCAGTAATATTTACATATCTATTTCTGCCTGCTTGTGGAAACCATCAAGAACTACTATCCCAGGAAGTATACGATGGCCCCAGCATGGAAATGACAGATGTCGCCACGATGATGAGCGATTCGGGGCGACAGGCACTTAAGTTGCTCGCTCCCCTGCAGCGGGACTATGATAATGGTGATCGAGATTACCCTTCTGGTCTCTATCTCGAGTATTATGGTAAAGAGGAAACACCTATCTGTACATTTAAATCCAATGCCGCGATTTTTAAGCAAGAGGAAAACCTCTGGACTGGCGAGGGAAATGTTCATGTCAAGAACCTACAAAATGGGGATGAGCTATCTACGGAGCTGCTTTATTGGAGCCCTGCTGAAGAACAGTTCTATACTGATAAGTTTGTGACGATCCTTTCAGAAGGAGAAGTTCATACGGGAGAAGGTCTTCGCGCGAACCAAGATTTTTCTTCCTATCAAATCCTAAAACCATCTGGAACCATAAACTTGAGAGAGAACCTGTGAAGACATTGTTAGACTCAATACTGTTTTTTGGAGCAATGGGATTATTTGTGATTGGTGTGTACGAATCCATCACAAAAGGGATTACCAGTACCTATTGGATTTTTATGATAAGTCTTTCTCTGTTATTTTTATATGGATATCGGAAAAACAGGAATGAAGAGAAATCCCTTAAAGCGAAGAAAAACGCTAAGCCGCGCAGGCAAAAGAAGAGAAAATGATTGAAGCTGATCTGATCGTAAACATTATTATTTGCCTAGTATTCTCTGCCTTTTTCTCAGGGATAGAAATAGCATTTATTTCAAGTGACAAACTTAGAACAGAGCTCCTTAGGCAAAAGGGCACTCTTTCTGGCCGGTTTTTAAGCATTTTTCAATCTAGAAAAGCACACTTTTTGGCGACGATGCTAGTGGGCAATAATTTGGCGCTAGTTCTCTATGGCATCTTTATGGCTCAGTTGGTTGAGCCTTGGCTGATCAGTACATTGCCACTTTGGGCCAATGGGGATGTGATCATTCTGATATTGCAAACATTGATTGCCACAATGCTAGTACTGCTTACGGCAGAATTTTTACCAAAGAGTCTGTTTTTGATTGATCCTGACTTCATGTTGAAGTTATTCATTATACCCACAGCGATTATCTATTACGGCATGTATCCAGTGGTGAGCCTGGTGGAAGCCATCTCGAAATTTATTATCGTTTATATTCTGCGCTTTGACTACTCAGAGGATAAACCTGTATATGGCTTAACGGACCTTAACAACTACATCCAAAAGAATATCAATCAAGAGGATGAAGAGATCGATACTAAGATTTTTAACAATGCTTTAGAATTCAAAGAGGTCAAAGTGAGAGAGTGCATGGTGCCTCGAACCGAGATCACTGCGGTCGAAGTGACAGACGACATAGAGGAGTTACGTTCTGCATTCATAGAAAGTGGACATAGTAAAATTGTGGTGTACAAAGAATCGATAGATGATGTCATCGGATACTGTCATTCGTTAGCCCTTTTCAAAAAACCAACCTCAATTCGTAAGATTTTGACGCCGATTATAATTGTTCCTGAAACGATGCCGGCCAATGAACTTCTGATCCAATTTATCAGTCAGCGGAAGAGCTTAGCCTTAGTTGTGGATGAATTTGGTGGAACTTCAGGAATAATAAGTATGGAAGATGTCATTGAAGAAATATTCGGTGAGATCCGAGACGAGCATGATGACGAGTACCTGATTGAGGACAAAATTTCCGAGAGTATCTTCCTTTTGAGTGGAAGACATGAAGTAGACTATCTTAATGACAAGTATGACTGGGGGCTTCCAGAGGGCGATTATGACACGTTAGGAGGTCTAATTATTACGGTTCATGAAGATATCCCGAGTGAAAAAGAAGAGATAGAGTTTGATAAATTTTCTTTTCAAATCATGACGATGGAAGAGAACAGAATCGATCAAGTCAAGCTAACACTCAACCTTTCTGAGGAGGCTCAGTAAATCAAAGCGGTACTTTCATTTTTTAATTCCTAGCAACTCCTTATTTTTGCCGTCTTTAAAAATATCCGGAGGATTATGGCTTTAATAAATACGTTGCGGAAAAAGATGGGAAAAATTGTGGTGGGCTTTGTTGCCTTCTCAATGTTTGCCTTTATTCTAACGGATCTTTTCCAATCCAATTCTTTTCTACTCGGCGGCGCAAACACCGTCGGAGAAATCGATGGTAATGAAATATCATATGAAGCATTTCAAGCTAAGCTAGATGAGCTTTCATACAACTTCACACTTAACAACGGGAGAAACCCCTTGTCTGAAGATCTTGAGCAAATCCGCCAGGAAGCATGGCAGACATTAATTGTTGAGAATGTTTTTCGCCCCCAGTATAATGAGCTCGGAATTGAAGTCACTGATGAAGAATTAATCGACATGGTGCAGGGCAATAATATTGATCCGCAAATTCGACAGTTTTTCGTTGATCCCAATACCGGTCAGTTTGATCGACAGAATGTGATCACCTTTTTGCAGTCGCTCAATAATGCGCCTCCTCAACAAAGAGCATCTTGGTTGGCGTTTGAAGCTTCTTTGGCGCCAGCTAGATCGCTGAGCAAATATGAAAACTTGCTTGAGAAGACAAAATTTGCGAACAAGCATGAAGCACAAGCGGAGTACCAACGATCAGAAAACTTGACGGTGGACTACTTGTACGTTCCTTTTTTCTCCATGGCAGACAGCATGGTAGACGTTTCAGATGCAGAGCTAAAAGCATATCTGGCGAAAAACGCCGAGCAATATGAGCGTGAGCCTTCGAGAGATATTGCTTACGTGTCCTTTCAAATCAGTCCTTCGAAAGGTGATACAGCTTTCGTTAAAGATGAAGTAGAGCAATTGTTGCTCTCTTTCGCAAAAGCAAATGATGACTCGATTTTTGCATCTATCAACTCTGACGGGTTCACTCCTTACGGAACCTATAAGCCAAATAATTTACCGGTTTGGTTGAGCGATGAGTCTGTAGAGCTTGAAGTAGGGTTTGTGTCGCAGCCTGAATTGAGTGGTAACGCCTACACCTTTTTCAAAATTTCTGACGTATACGAAGGGGATGAGGCCTTTGTGAAGGCAAGTCATATTTTATTCAAACCAGCGGATGATTCTGAGTCAGCCAAGACAGACTCAAGAGCAGAGGCTAGAAGAGTGCTTAGGTCGATCAGAAACGGAGCAGACTTTGGCGAAATGGCAAGTCAATATGGTACAGATGGAACAGCCTCTCGAGGAGGTGACTTAGGTTGGTTTGGTGAAAGTTCGTCGTTTGTCCAAGAGTTCAAGGATGCGACATTTGCTTACCGAGGAACTGGTTTACTGAGAGATGTTGTTGAGACTGATTTCGGGTTTCATATTATCAAAGTGACAGAAGCGAAGACAAATACAGTTTTCAAAGTGGCAAGAATTGAAAAAGAGCTTTTTGCTTCTGATCAGACGCTTAATGAAATTTATCGAAATTCTGAGCTATTTTCAACTCAGTCGGCTGTAGACGCTGACTTTTATGAATTGGCGGAATCAAATGGATACGAAGTAAAGACGGCAACGCGTATACGTCAGAATGATAAGCGTGTGGGAGCAATGAGCAATGCAAGGTCAATCGTTTTTTGGTTGTTTAACCGTGCTAATGTAGGAAGTGTCTCCGAGGTCTTCGAGTTGGACGATCAGTACATAGTTGCGATTCAAACAGCAGATCAAGAAAAAGGGACTGCTGCATTAGAAGACGTAAGAGCAGAGATTGAAAGAAAAGTAAGAGATCAAAAGAAAGCTGAGATGATCAGTGCCAAGCTTCAGGCGTTAAGTGGAAGCTACGAGGAAATGAAGTCGTCTTATGGTGAGCAGGCGCGTACAGGTAATACTTCTCTGACTTTGAGCAGCAATTCATTCCCAGGCGTAGGATTTGCACCGGAAGCGATCGGTACTGCATTTTCCTTGACTCAAGGCGAATCTACCGCTCCATTTGATGTACAGAACGGCGTGGTTATATTGACCGTGACAGATAGGAATGGTCTTGAAGATTTAGCTGATTATGAAGCATACCGAAGCGTAGTGTCCAACAGACAAAGCAGTTTCAGAAGACGTGAAACTCCATTTACGTTGCAAAATATCTATAATGCACTTATCGAAGGTGCAGAAATAGAGGATGAGCGTTACAAATTCTATTAAAAACTATCAACACCATAACATTCAGAGTGGTCATTCGTAAGATTGATAGCTCTGAATGTTTTTAAACCTTGCCAGTATGAGTTGGGATATCGCCTCTTTCAAAGAAAAAATCGAATCTGAACACACGTTTCCGGGCACCTATATTTTCAAATTCATCGTTCCAGGGTTGGAAAAAGACACACTAATCAAGCTCCTGCCCAAAGGAGAGGTGACTTTTAAGCAGAGTTCCAATAACAAGTATATCAGTGTAACAGTGAAGGCTGAAGTGTCCAGCAGTGATGCAGTGATTGAAGTTTACCATCAAGCATATACTATCAAGGGTATTGTGCCCTTGTGAAAACCTCTTAACTTTCTGGTAGTTCTATCAAGAAAAACTATGTGGGAAGAAACTAATAATCGATTAATAAGAGTATTCAAGTTCGATGACTTTGTGCAGGCCTTTGGCTTTATGACACAAGTTGCCATCCTGGCAGAAAAGGCCAGTCATCATCCGAACTGGTCTAATGTGTACAATCAGGTAACCATTGAGCTAACAACCCATGATCAGGGGAATGTGATCACAGAGAAAGATCGAGAATTAGCGCAAATGATCGACGCATTAATAGATTAATGAGTGCTGAAACTGCCATCTATTTTGTCCCAACACCGATAGGGAACCTGGGCGACATGACATACCGCGCTGTGGATGTCCTGAAGGCGGTAGATACTATACTAGCGGAGGACACAAGAAACTCTGGTGTGCTACTCAAGCATTACGCTATAAGTACGCCGATGCAGAGCTTTCACAGCTACAATGAGCACCACAGGATTGAAAAAGTAATCGAAGAGGCCAAAGAGGGGAAAATTTTCGCTTTGATATCAGATGCAGGATCTCCTGGAATATCAGATCCTGGCTTTTTATTGGCAAGATTGGCTGTGCAAGAGGGAGTGTTGATTGAATCACTTCCTGGAGCGACAGCATTTGTCCCCGCTTTGGTAAAGTCTGGTTTTCCGACTGATCGGTTTGTATACGAAGGCTTTCTTCCGCATAAAAAGGGCCGAAAAACCAGGTTAGAGATAATAAGAGATGAAAAAAGGACAGTAGTGCTCTATGAATCCCCACACCGAATGATCAAACTTCTCGAGCAAATAGAGACAATTATTGGAAATGATCGGTTGGTATCAGTTTCGAGAGAGTTGACCAAGAAATTTGAGCAGACGGTAAGTGGTTCAGTGAAGGAAGTGCGTGCCCATTTTGAAATACATCCACCCAAAGGGGAGTTTGTAGTCGTTATTGCGGGATCTCAATGAATGATTACAAGAGACATTTGGCGGCAGCGACCTTAGTAATTAAAGATGTAGGAGCTTTTATCAGACGGGAACGACAATCCTTTGATCAGGCTAGAGTCGAGAAGAAAGGACAAAATGATCTAGTTTCTTACGTTGATCGTACCGCTGAAGAAATGCTTGTTGAGCATTTAGGGCCACTAATTGTGCCTTGCAGCTTTATCACAGAGGAGGCGACGGTTCAACCTGGTGATAATGACCACACATGGGTTATTGACCCACTAGACGGCACAACCAACTTCATCCATGGGCTACCCGTTTTTGCCATCAGTGTAGCGCTTATGTACAAGAAAGAGACTGTCATCGGCATCGTCTATGAAATCAATCGAGACGAATTGTTTGTGGCAAGTAAGGGAGATGGTGCTTTCTTAAACGGCCAACGAATTTTCGTTTCATCCTGTTCAGCTTTGAAAGACTCCTTGATTTGCACTGGTTTTCCAGTCAAGGATTTTGATAGCCTTGACCAGTACTTAAGAATTATCCGATCGTTGGTCAGATCTACTCACGGCCTGAGACGCCTTGGGAGCGCCGCTACGGACCTTGCCTATGTTGCTTGCGGCAGATACGATGCGTTCTTTGAATATGGCCTTAGCGCTTGGGATGTTGCGGCAGGAATGCTACTTGTTCAAGAGGCGGGCGGAGCTGTCACTGATTTTGTCGGAGAGGAGGCTTCACCGTTCGGTAAGCAGATCATCGCAACTACTCCTGGTATCGAAGCAGAGTTGTTGGATGGCTTTAATAGTTACCACCAAGGCTAAACCTACTGCTTAGAGATTCGGTAAATGCTTGAAGAGAGTCTTCGATACTTTCGGTCCTACTGGTATAACTCAAAATAGATATTTCCCCCGTATTGGTTTCGAGAATCAGTGTCTTCTCATAATCAGTGTTGCCTTCTTCGTAAGCAGATGTTCCACCGCCAATCGCTCGAGTACTTACTGATACACCATTTAATGTATCAAAGAGGATTGTTTGTTCTTTGAAAAAAGGGTAAGCTGGTTTTCTCTTCACAGCGGGAACCTGAAAATCTATCACAGAGATAGGATAGAGACTGGATTGGACGAACTGCCAAGTCAAATAACAAACTACGCCGATGATCAAGACGATGTAAAAAACTCCGATAAGGGAATTCTGTAGAGGGGCAATGAGAAGCAATGAGGAGATGGCCACAACAGCCATTAATAGCTTGGTTTTTACCCATTTTCTTTTAGTCCTGATCGTGACGGTCTGCTCTGTCAGCGTCAACTCAATATTGGACAAGAAGGGATCATTAGCAATGGACACATCTTAAATTAAGCATTTACGCCCAAATTTTCGTTCCTTCGCTGCAGTTTTTGCACATTTCAATCTGATCTCTTCCTTGAAGCAGCGTCTGGCGAAACTGCTGATAGGGTTCGCTTTTCCAAGATTGAGCAAAAGATTGCTGATTCAGGTCACCTACAACGTGATGGGCATCTTTATCAAAGCAGCAGGGCACAATTTTACCATCCCACGTAATGACACAGGAGCTCCACATCTTCCAGCACTGATCCAGCAGCTTGTTTTTAATCGAATAGGTACCATCTACCATTTTTTTGTAGCGTGCGTATTTATCAATGGTAGGTATCAAATCATTACCCTCAGCATAATCATACACTTGTGCCGTTTTCAGCGCAACTTTTTCTACCCCGATTTCTTTTGCTAATTGTTGTACCTCTTGGATTTGATGTTGGTTGGGTCGGACTACTAGAAATTGCCAAACGATAGCAGGCGTGCTGGAATTCATCTTCTTTTTCCAATGGATGATTTCTTTTGTTCCAGCGATTACTTTTTCTAAAGAGCCCTCTTTTCTATAAGAACTATACGTTTCTTGTGTCGTGCCATCAATACTGATAATTAATCTACTTAAACCACTTTTGATTGTTTCCATACAGGCTTTTTCGTGTAGAAAATGTGCGTTTGTGGAAGTAGCGGTATACATGTTGCGTTCGGAAGCGATCTTTACCATATCCAGAAATTGGGGGTGGAGGTAAGGTTCCCCTTGAAAGTAAAAGGTGAGATAGGAAGTATAGTCAGAAACATCTCTTACTATTTTCTCAAATAGAGCTAATGTTATCTTGCCAGTAGGCCGTGAAAAACTTCTAAGGCCGCTGGGGCATTCGGGACATTTTAAATTGCATGC
>JBLHTU010000105.1:0-12846 GCA_047627515.1 Cyclobacteriaceae bacterium
ATGAAAAAGTCAAGTTCGAGAAGTAATTCCAACTATCACTCCACTAGTCTTGCGTAGTCTGGCAGCGCTTTTCAGGATGTTTTTCCAAATAGGGATCACTTCTTTTGGTGGACATATGAGCTTGATAGCTATTGTGGAAAAGAAGCTAATTGGCGAAAAAGGTCTTTTGACTCAAGAGGACTTATTAGATGCAATTGCAGTCGCATCTGTGTTGCCAGGCCCGTTGGCAGTTAATATCATTGCATTTCTTGGATATAAAATACGTGGCTTTGTCGGGGCATTTGTTTCGATTTCCGCAGTACTACTTCCGTCATTTCTTCTGATGATTGCCTTAGCTATCGGATTCAAGCAGGTTGGTAACCAGCCATGGGTACATGGTTTTATCAGTGGCGCGATTACGGTAGTGATCGCGGTGATCATTTCCGTTGGAATCAATATCAGCAAGAAGCAGATATCAAGTAACTGGCAGAGCGTATTACTTATGGCAAGCTTCTTGGCACTAGTACTGTTATCAGCCAAGATTAGCATCATTCTTTTTCTGCTGGTCGGTGCAGTGACAGGCCTGTTCTTTCATAGAAAAGTGAAGCACCTAGAACAATCCATTAATCTGGGAGACTGGCACATTTGGATTGATGTGTGCATCATTATTTTAGTGATGACGGTACTTTTCATAGTTTCAGAACCAATCAATCGCCAGTTACTCTTGCAGTTCTCAAAAGTAAGTCTCACGTTATTTGGAGGCGGATATGTAATGATTCCTTTATTGTATGACCTTGTCGTTGAGCGTTTAGGTTGGATCTCTTCAGAGGAATTTAATGCAGCTATTACGCTTGGCCAGATCACCCCTGGGCCCATTCTCATCTCGGCGACTTTCATCGGATACAAAGTATCTGGTATATATGGAGCTGTCTTAGCTACTATCGGCATCTTTTTGCCTTCAGCATCTTTGATGGTGATCGTGAGTTATTTCTTCAGTCAGTTCAAAGAACACTACCTAGTCCGTAGTATTCTAGCAGGAATGTATCCGGTAGTGGTCGCAATGATCTTTTCTTCGGCTATTATTGTGTTTAGAAATATTGATACGGGGTGGGTGGCCATACCTCTTGTAACCATCAGTTTTTATTTCATTCATTTTCGAAAAATTAGTTATCTGCCATTTATTTTGGGATTTGGTTTTATAGGTATACTACTAGAGTATTTATAGTGCGTTCAATTCAATTTATAGGCACACAGCGGTCCGGGTCAAATCTTTTGCGGGTGATGCTCAATCAGCATCCTGATATTTCTGCACATCATCCCCCGCATTTGCTGAAGACATTTGTGCCAATATTGGGTCAGTACGGCTCTTTACAGGACTCAGCCAATAAACTAAGACTGATTGAAGATATGTGTCAATGGGTCGAGGCTAACCCTGTGACATGGCAGCCTATTGCGCTGAATAGACAACAGATCAATGAACAGTGTCATGATATTATTGATATTTTTTCATTTATCTATTCAGCTAAAGCGCAGCAAGAAGGGAAGCAAATTTGGGCATGCAAGAGTACCTTCAATATTGAATATGCTGAATTACTAGAGCCCAGTGTCAAACCATTTTATATCTACCTGTATCGTGATGGACGAGATGTTGCAGCTTCGTTTATGAAGGCTTATGTGGGGCCAAAGCATATATACTCAGCTGCAAAAAAATGGCACAAGGATCAGGAGCAATGTGATCAGTTTATTCAATCACTCCCGGAAGATCGGTATCATACCTTGTCGTACGAAAAATTGGTTAGCGAGCCAGAACGAGAATTAGTTGCCCTTTGTGAAAAATTGGGAGTGGACTTTTCTGTTGATATGTTGCAATACTTTACGTCAAACGAGTCTAAGCAGACTTCAACGGGAGGCGCTATGTGGGCAAATTTAGTAAAGCCTATTATGTCCGAGAATGTGTCTAAGTATCGAGCTGCGTTTAGTGAAGAAGAACTGAGGGTTTTTGAGTCTGTTGCTGCTTTGAGCTTAGAACGGTTAGGATACGAAATAGAAACAAGTGCAGACCTAAAGTTTGAACCAAGTCAAATTGACTTCTTTTCAGTGATAGAAGATCAACGCAGGAAAGATTTGCGAAAGCAATTATCAGAGGAAGAGCTATACAAAAGAATAGGTCAGGATCATATATTGAAACGCATCGAGAGTCAAAAAAGGCAAAACATTTGAACTGAAAGTTCGCATCTTCTTATGGCAATCCTCAGAGTTTGTGATTCAAGTGGATTTCAGCTTGATCAACTTACGAAAATTATAACTATCTCTTTTCAAGTAGTTAATAACCCATTTAAAAGTATCTATTCTTGTATAGATAGTTTTTTACATAATCTGATACACCAGACTCAAGCGTTGTGAATTCATTGGGATAACCAATGGATTTCAGCTTGGTCATGGTCGCCTCTGTGAAGTACTGGTATTTGTCACGAATGTCAGCAGGGGTATCGACGAAGCTGATCGCTTCTTCCTTATCTAGTGACTTGAATACGGCTTTTGTAAGATCTAAAAATGTGCGTGCTTGACCGCTTCCTAAGTTATATAAGCCAGAATTTTTGCGATGGTGCATGAGCCAATACAGCACTTCGATGACGTCTTTGACATAGACGAAATCTCTCATCTGCTCACCGTCTTTGTACGATTCATTGTGCGAGCGAAAGAGCTTCATGGCTTCTGTCTTTTTAATCTGATTGAATGCGTGAAAGATCACACTTGCCATCCGGGTTTTGTGATACTCATTTGGCCCGTATACGTTGAAAAACTTCAACCCCACCCAAAAGAATGGCTTTTTGGTTTGCTTCAAGGCCCATGAGTCAAATTCATTCTTTGAATCACCGTAAGGATTAAGTGGGGTCAGTTGATCCACTAGGCTTTCATCATCGGTAAAACCATGTTCACCTAGGCCATAGGTAGCGGCACTGCTGGCATACACGAGAGGGATTTGATAATCACAGCATGCTGTCCAAATCATCTTTGAGTAAGCAGTATTCAACTGGTCTAGTAGCTTGCGATCAAACTCTGCCGTATCTGTACGTGCGCCTAAATGAAAGATAAACTCTACCTGCTTGTGGTTTTCATTTAGCCATTGCTCAAACTCGTCTCGATTAACTCGTTGATGAATGGTTTTCCCTTCAAGATTTTTGCGCTTAAGTTCATCTTCAAAAAAATCGACCACTACGACTCGATTGAAATCATGCAAATTCAGTTTTGAGACTAAACAACTACCAATAAACCCTGATGCTCCTGTTACAACAATCATATGAAACTATAATGTTAGCGAGCGCAAATGTAATCATGCTTGTGCACGCTTAATCCCCTGCTGTCTATCTTTGTGCTATGATTTACATCACTAGGAAGGAGCATTTTAATGCGGCTCACAAATTATACAACCCTAAGTGGGATGAAGCAAAGAATATTGAAATCTTTGGGCCATGCGCCAATGCGAATTGGCATGGGCATAACTTTGATTTATTCATCACCGTGAAGGGCATACCGGACGAAGACACAGGCTTTGTGATTAATTTCAAAGCACTTGGAAAATTAGTCAAACATGAAATTCTGGATAAGGTGGATCATAAAAACCTTAATCTGGATGTTCCTTTTTTATCCGGTAAACTGCCAAGCTGCGAGACGATCATTGTGGAATTTTGGAGAATTCTTGCACCTGAAATAAAGAAAATTGCTCCGCAGGCAAAGCTCCACAGTTTGAAACTATATGAGACAGCTAATAATTATGCTGAATTTTTCGGCGAAGGAGAATGAAGTACTTTATCATCGTAGGAGAGAGGTCTGGTGATCTTCATGCATCGTGGCTCGTCAAGGCCATTCTGACCAAAGATCCAACAGCCGAAGTAATTGCATATGGCGGTGATATGATGCAAGCTGCTGGAGCACAAATACTGTCGCATTACAAAGAGGGCGCATTCATGGGTTTCTTGGAGGTGGTGAGGAACCTGCCAGCTATTATAAGACGTATGAGTCAGTGCAAGGCAGATATTGCAGCAGTTAGCCCAGACCTATTGATACTTGTAGACTATCCTGGCTTCAACTTAAAAATGGCTGCTTATGCCAAAGGGATTGGTCTCAAAACTGCTTACTACATTTCGCCCAAGATATGGGCGTGGAAGAAAGGTCGGATCAAGGCAATTAGAAAATTCGTTGATCACATGTTCGTCATTTTTCCCTTTGAAGTTAGCTTTTACGATAGCTTGAGCTATCAGGTGAACTATGTGGGTAACCCGTTGGTCGAGCAAATAGGCGCCTATAAACCAGTTCCGCTAGATGTATCGAGCGGCGCTTTCACGAAGTTAGTAGCATTTCTCCCTGGAAGTAGAAGTCAAGAGGTAAAAGCGTCGGAGCCCTACATATTGGAATTGGCGTCAGCTAAACCAGAATATTTGTTCCTAGTGACGCAGGTAGACAATTTACCAGATTCTACTTATAACGAAATGAGAGGGGTTAGTAATATAAGATTGATTATCGACCGTACATACGATTGTCTGAGCGCCGCAGATGTCGCTATCGTAACGTCAGGTACTGCAACCTTGGAAACAGCATTACTAGGTGTGCCGCAAGTGGTCTGTTACAAAACCAGCAGATTATCGTACGAGATAGGAAAAAGATTAGTGGATATCAAGTACATCTCTTTGGTTAATCTCATAGCTGATAAGGTAGTGGTGACTGAACTGATCCAAGATGACTATAATACCGCCAACGTGATCAATCATATTGATAGTTTGCTGCACGATACTGAGGAACGCTCCAAAATGGTAGCTGAGTACCAATGTATTAGAGAGCAACTCGGTACCGAAAGTGCTTCAGCTAATGTAGCTAATGCACTTGCAGGCTAAAATTAAGCAGCTTTGAGTTTCTTGTACTTTGATTTTTCAAATTTGCGCTGCGCATATTCGCGATCTATCGTGATTTCCTTCAAGTCGTCATTGGAAGGTACTTCAAACATGGCGTCCGTGATGATTGCCTCAAAGATTGATCTCAGTCCTCTGGCACCTAGCTTAAACTCCATTGCCTTTTCTACAATGTAATCCAAGGCATCATCTTCAACTTTAAGCGTAACATTTTCCATCTCAAATAGCTTAGAATACTGCTTTACTAGCGCGTTTTTGGGCGTTAGTAAGATTTGCTTCAGCGCAGCTAAGTCCAAGGGATCTAAATGCGTAAGTACAGGAAGCCTGCCAATTAACTCAGGTATGAGACCAAAAGATTTCAGATCCAGCGCCGTTACATATTGTAGGAAATTGTCTTTGTCAAGTTGTTCGTGGTGATCATCTGTATTGGCAAAGCCGATCGGTCTGGTATTGACTCTATTTGAAATATGTCTTTCAATGCCATCAAAAGCGCCGCCACAGATAAATAATATATTCTCCGTATTGACAGAGATCATCTTCTGATCTGGGTGTTTTCTGCCTCCTTGCGGTGGAACATTAACACTGGTTCCTTCCAGTAACTTCAATAAAGCTTGCTGCACTCCTTCACCGCTTACATCACGTGTAATCGAAGGATTATCTGATTTGCGAGCAATTTTATCAATTTCATCGATGTAGACAATTCCTCTCTCCGCTTGATCCACTTCGTAGTCAGCAGATTGGAGCAATCTTGTAAGAATACTCTCTACATCTTCGCCCACATAGCCTGCCTCTGTGAGTACAGTCGCATCAGCTATACAAAATGGAACTTGCAGAATCTTAGCTAGTGTTCGTGCTAGGTAGGTCTTACCTGTTCCAGTTTGACCTACCATCACGATATTTGATTTCTCGATAACTACTTCATCATCCAGTTTTTGTTGCATTAGTCGCTTGTAGTGGTTGTACACGGCGACCGACATTACTTTTTTAGCTTCATCTTGACCAATGACGTACTCATCGAGATGACGTTTCATGTCGATGGGTTTGATTAAGTTGAAATTTGGAGACTCGGTGTCATTTTTAGTCTTCAGTTCTTCATTTAAGATTTGCTGCGCTTGTGCAATACATTTATCACAAATGTGTGCATGAATGCCAGATATCATTAAATCGACATCTTTTTTATTGCGACCGCAAAAACTACAAGTGACTTGAGCCATACCTTATTTATTTACTTTTTTTGAAGGACTTCATCGATGAGTCCGTACTCTTTAGCTTCAGCAGCCCTCATCCAGTAATCGCGATCAGAATCTTGTTCGATCTGCTCGTATGTTTTACCAGTGTGGTTTGACAAAATGTCGTATAAATCTTTTCTCAATTCTTGCATCTGCCTCAAATTGATTTCCATATCTCTAGATGTACCCTGCGTACCACCACTTGGTTGATGGATCATCACACGTGCATGAGGCAGTGCTGATCTTTTGTTCGGAGCTCCGCCAGCAAGAAGTACAGCACCCATTGATGCAGCCATTCCCGTGCAGATAGTTGCTACATCTGGGCTTACATATTGCATGGTATCATACATGCCTAAACCAGCATATACTGATCCTCCTGGGCTATTTACATACAGTAGAATGTCTTTCTTAGAATCTACAGACTCCAAAAACAGCAATTGCGCAGTAATAATGTTAGCAATATTTTCTTCGACCTGCATGCCCAAGAAAATAATTCGATCCATGATTAGTCTTGAGAATACATCAATTTCACGGAAGTTTGTAGGACGTTCTTCGATGACAGCTCTTGTCATATTGGTTACGTCATCTACATATTTATCGACAGTTAGACCGTTGAGCCCCTGTCCTTTGACAGCAAATTTTCTAAATTCTTCTTTATTAATCATGAGGTTAATTTACAGATAAGATCAAATAATAAAAAAGTCCTGTACAACAGGACTAATTTTCAAACCATAAAATAGGAGGCATAGTTCAGATTAAAGCTTTCTAAACTCATCCAAACTTACTTCTTTCTCTTTTGCTGAAATACTACTAGCAACATATTCGAACACACGCTGATTCAGAATTTCATTCTGCATCTTCATGTAATTGTCACCGTTTTCTGCTTGCAAGTAGTTATCCGCCATCGAGTTCAGCTGGTCACCTAATTGCTGGGCTACAGCTGGCCCTCCAAATTGCTGGACAATCATTTGCTTTGCTTGCTCGCGTACTTCCTCGTAGGTTGCATTGATCGATTGATCTTTGCTAATCTGATTACGTATCAGAGACCATTTCAACTCATTGGTATACTGAATGTATTCCTCTTCCATCACTTCCTCAGTTATATTTTCATTAGACTGGATTAACCATCTTTTCAAAAAACCGTCAGGTAGCGTAATTTTTGTCTTGTCGGTAAGGTGCTCTCGGATCTTGTAGTGAAAAAACTTCTCTGATTCGCCCTCGTAATTCTTCTCGATCGTTTCAGTCACTTTTGAAGTAAACTCCGCACCGTCTTTGATATTGTCTTTTCCAAAAGTCTTATCAAACAGATCTTGTCCGATTTCAGCTGGTACCGTATGATTAATACCTTTTACAGTCAGGGTTAGTTTGTGCTTCACCGCTTTCAGTTGATCCGCTGTTAGTCTGCTGACCCTTTCGAAGTAACTATCATCTTTGAAACTTGTAGACGTGTCGATAACGATGGTATCATTAACCTTCAAGCCGATAAACTTTTTAGCAACAGCAGGCTTCATTTCTGATAAGTCCAAAGACACTTCCTGATTGATGGATTCATCTTCAGAACCGATAGGTCCAAATGCAGTATCACCTTCGCCGATTACTTCCGGATTCGATAGCTCTCCAAATTGCTTTTGGATATTACCGATGGTTTCATCGATGACTTTCTTATCGACCTTGATTTTGCTAAAGTCAACTTTTACCTTTTTATCGATTTTTATTTCAAAAGGCTCTGCATATCCGATATTGAAGATGAATTCAAAATCTTTTTGTGTTTCCCAATCAATAGGCTGCTGAGACTCATGAGCAAGTGGTTCTCCCAAAAACTGCAAGTCACTTTCTTTTAGCGTCTTGTTGAGTTCTTCGCTGATCATTTTGTTTACTTCCTCAGCCATAAACGAGTTGCCATACATCGATTTGATTAGGCTAACAGGTACTTTGCCGGGTCTAAAGCCTTTGATCGAAGCCTTTTTGCTAAAATCTTTGATTTTAAGCGAAACTCTGGGTTGATAATCATCCTCCTTTAGCTTAATTTTAATTAAGACTTCAGAGTTGTCAATTTTGTCAATTGTGGTATCCAAGATGTAAGAATGTTAACAATTAGAAATTAAAAACCCTCTCATGAAGCAAAACAACATAAGAGGGCTATTTGTGCGGATGAAGGGACTCGAACCCCCATACCTTGCGGCGCTAGATCCTAAGTCTAGTGCGTCTACCAATTTCGCCACATCCGCTATTAGGACGGCAAAGTTAAATAAAATATTATTTCAACCAATTTTTTTTAGGCTATAAATATTAAATGATTGCAGAGGATATAGAAGAGGAGAAAAAGGAGATTATCAGAAGGTACCGACGATTGCTTCGTCATGCCAAACCTGTATTAAAGGAGGGCGATGCAAAACTAGTGCGAAAGGCCTTCAATAGATCGCTTCAAGCGCATGATGGCATGCGACGTAAGTCTGGTGAACCTTATATATATCACCCAGTCGAAGTAGCCATGATATGCATCGATGAGATTGGTTTGGGTACTACGTCTATCGTATCAGCCCTTTTGCACGATGTGGTAGAAGATACGGATACCACCTTGTCAGATATTGAGTATCAGTTCGGTGCCAAAGTGGCAAGAATCATCGACGGCCTGACCAAAATTAGTGGGGTCTTTGAGCAGGGTAGCTCACAACAAGCGGAAAACTTTCGTAAAATGCTGCTTACTCTGTCTGATGATGTAAGGGTGATTTTGATAAAACTTGCAGATAGACTGCACAATATGCGGACACTGGAAAGTATGTCTCGCGATAAGCAACTGAAGATTGCCTCTGAGACATCATATATATACGCACCTCTAGCCCATAGACTGGGTCTTTACGTGATAAAATCAGAATTAGAGGATCTATGTCTTAAATACACCGATACGAAAGTGTACGGTGAGATCAAGAAAAATATAAATGCCACGAAAGCTACTCGGTCAAAGTTTATAAGGAATTTCATTCGTCCGATCAAGGAGTCATTAGATAGTCTTGGCATCGCTTATGAGATTAAGGGGAGGCCAAAATCAATCCACAGTATCTGGGATAAGATGCGAAAACAGAATGTGTCTTTTGAAGAGGTATTTGATCTGTTTGCTGTAAGGATTACGATTCATGCCCCACTGGATAAAGAAAAGGCGCTATGCTGGCAGGTTTATTCAATCGTTACTGATTTTTATCAACCCAATCCGGATCGACTTCGAGATTGGGTCAGTATCCCAAAAGCTAACGGCTATGAATCTCTTCATACGACAGTGATGAGTGAGATTGGACAATGGGTAGAAGTGCAAATCCGAACGTCCAGAATGGATGAAATTGCCGAAAAAGGCTATGCGGCTCATTGGAAGTATAAAGAGAATAAGTCTCGCGAAGATGCGGGACTTGAAATGTGGATTTCTAAAGTCAGAGAGATTCTGGAAACCAATGATGCTTCTGCAATTGAATTTGTTGATGATTTTAGATCCAACCTGTACAGTGATGAGGTTTTTGTCTTTACGCCAAAAGGAGACTTAATCACGCTTCCAATTGGCGCGACAGCTTTGGATTTCGCATTTGATATTCATACCGAGGTAGGAGCAAGGTGTATCGGCGCCAAGGTGAATCAGAAGCTTGTGCCACTTAATTATAAACTTAAGAATGGGGATCAGGTAGAGATACTCACTTCCAAAAAACAAAAGCCAGTAGAAGATTGGCTCAAGATTGTCGTCAGCTCCAAAGCTCGATCCAGGATCAAGGACGCGCTTAAGGAAGACATGAAGAAGTATTCTCTAGACGGCAAGGAAATCGTTCAGAGGAAGCTTAAACAGATGAAGCTGCCACTTGATCAAGAAAATCTAGATCTATTGGCAGCGTATTTTAATGCCAAAACACCTACTGACCTTTTCTACTTGATCGGAATTGGAAAAATTGACCATACAGAGATCAAGCAGTTTCAAGAAATCAGGAAAGATCCAAAAAGAAAGCTTCATTCAAAATCCAATGGCACGGATTCCGGACCCTCCAAGAAGAAAGAAACGTCAGTAGGGGATGACTTGCTCCTGCTAGGGGATGACATGGATGTCATAGATTATAAGTTTGCTCGATGCTGTAATCCAATTCCAGGGGATGATGTTTTCGGGTTTGTAACTGTCAACGAAGGCATTAAGATTCATAGGACCAATTGTCCGAATGCTGCGGAACTACTGTCAAATTATGGCTACCGAGTCGTAAAGGCAAAATGGACTTCGAGACAAGCCGTTGCTTTCTTAGCTGGATTGAAGATCATCGGAACCGACCGGATCGGTATTATCAATGACGTATCGAACATAATCTCTGCTCAACATAAAGTCAATATGCGTTCCTTGGTCATCAATACGGATAATGGAATTTTTGATGGCCAGATTGAGTTGTTTGTGGATGATACCAAACATTTGGAAGCTCTAATTACTAATCTTGGCAAAGTATCGGGAATCGAAACTGTATCTCGGTACGACTAGTTAATACTGATACAGAAGCTATCTTTACCACGCATGACAAGTATTGAGACCTTATTTGAAGAGGTAAAAAAAATATTTACCGCATTTCTAGAAAATAAAGGATTGAGAAAGACCCCTGAGAGATTTGCTATACTAGAGGAAATCTATCTCAAACAGGGCCATTTTGATGTAGAATCATTGTTTATTAGTATGCGGGATAAGAACTATCGCGTTAGTAGAGCGACAGTGTATAATACGTTGGACCTTTTGGTTCATTGTGACTTGGTTACAAAACACCAATTTGGTCAAACACAAGCGCAATATGAAAAAGCGTACGGATACAGGCAACATGATCACTTAATCTGCACAGATTGCAATAAGGTGATGGAATTTTGTGACCCTCGGATTCAGACCATTCAAGATACAGTGGGTCAGTTATTAGGATCACATGTAATTCATCATTCGCTAATACTTTACGGAACATGTACAAACAACCATTGTGAATACAAATCGCAAAAAAACATAGAGGGATGACTTACGAACATAGCATAGTTGAAGGTTACTTGAAAGTGACATTTATCGGAGATCTGATTGGAGAGTCCAAGGGGATGGAGCTGGTGGAATTGGCAAACGATCATATCAATAAAGGGGTCATTTATGCGCTGATCGACATTTCGGATGTTAGGTATATTAATAGCAGTGGAATTGGTGTTTTAATCACCCTGCTCACAAAATTTAGAAATAAGAATGGAGATTTATTCCTAATAAGACCATCAGATCACGTAAAAAAGCTACTGATCATTACTAAATTGCAGTCGATTTTTAATCTGGTCGATACGTCAGAGGAAGCAATGGAGATAATTTCAAAGAAATAAAATGGGTAAAGTAGATGTCCTCCTTGGATTACAGTGGGGTGATGAAGGAAAAGGCAAGGTTGTAGACTATTTAGCTCCGCAGTACGATATTGTTGCCAGGTTTCAAGGCGGACCTAATGCAGGTCATACGCTTGAATTTGATGGCAAGAAGCACGTTTTGCATCAAATCCCATCGGGTATTTTTAGACCTAATATATTGAACATCATCGGTAATGGTGTTGTGCTAGACCCAATCACTTTTGAAAAGGAGATCAAAGATCTTGAGCCTTTTAATCTTGATGTCCATAAGAGTCTGCTAATTTCAGCAAAGGCACAATTAATTATCCCTACTCATAGGCTACTGGATCAGGCATACGAATCGTCCAAAGGAGATCTTAAAATTGGTTCCACCCTAAGAGGGATTGGGCCTACTTATGAGGATAAGATGGCAAGAGTAGGTCTCAGAGTAGGAGATATATTGCAACCCGACTTCAAAGAGCGATATGAGGCGTTACGAAATAGGCACAGAGCTATATTGGATCGTTATGCATTTGAGTACGATCTAAAAGAAGCGGAGGAAGAGTTTTTTAACGCTGTGAAACACTTAGCTAGTTTTCAGATTCTGAATGTTGAGTACAGAATCAATGCTGCACTTAAAGAAGGAAAAAAAATATTAGCTGAGGGTGCCCAAGGTTCCTTATTAGATATTGACTTTGGGTCTTATCCCTTTGTAACTAGTTCTAATACGATTTCGGCCGCTGCTTGTGCAGGGTTGGGGATCTCACCTAAAAGTATTGGTGAAGTATTTGGCATATTTAAAGCCTACTGTACGAGAGTGGGTAGTGGTCCGTTTCCGACAGAGTTGAAGGGTACAAGTGGGGAAGATCTGCGAAAGAAGGGAAATGAATATGGAGCGACGACAGGAAGACCGCGAAGATGTGGGTGGTTAGATCTACCAGCGCTGAACTATGCGATCATGCTCAATGGAGTCACGCAGCTGTATATGATGAAAGTAGATGTACTAACGGGCATGTCGACTGTGAGTGTAGGTAAGTCCTATCAACATGGCGAGGAAGAGACAATTGAATACCCTACTGAGTTTTCAGAAAAGTGGTCTGTCAATTATGAGGAGCTCAGCAACTGGGAAAACAGTGATTTTGATTCATATGAGGATTTTCCGCCGGAACTGCAGAAGTACATTTCCTATATAGAAGAATTTGTGGAGGTGCCAATCAACCTTATTTCAGTTGGGCCAAATAGAAACGAAACAATTTTAAAATAACCCTCAATAATTGGTATGAGTTATTTAGCTTTGCGATCCCAAAAGAGGGGAAAGTGGGGTTATTTTATCGGCCCAAAAAAACTTTCAAAATCTTTCTTTCGTAATTTGTTTGGGAAGAAAA
>JBLHTU010000106.1:0-12796 GCA_047627515.1 Cyclobacteriaceae bacterium
TTTGGCACCAATTGATATTCTCTTAAGTAAGTGTGCGACCTCAAGCTCACTCCAAGTACCAGTATTAGTTGCTAAACCAGATTGTATTTTTCTTCTACTAGGCGACGACTAGAAGGGTTCAGCAATGATCTCTTTTGGTTTTACCTTTCGATGAAAATCAACCTGAGCCTGAATATCTCTTTTAAGCTGCTTCTTCTTTACAGGATTATTCATAGAAATAATTGACTTTAGTCTAAATCTAAAGAGACTAACGATCAATTCTAATCCAAAAGTATGCTGAACGAGCCCCTATATTACTGTTAAACAATTAGATACCTTAACTGATTCTATTTTACAGAATGCAAATAGTCTTTGAGAAGGTTAAAATCGTTCGCTAAACTTTCGAAGCTCATTACCTTACCTTCTAGCGTTTTT
Source organism: Cyclobacteriaceae bacterium (assembly GCA_047627515.1). GTDB lineage: Bacteria > Bacteroidota > Bacteroidia > Cytophagales > Cyclobacteriaceae > JAYPLE01. The sequence goes on from JBLHTU010000106.1 coordinate 415, forward strand.
GAAAGCTCCTTAAACTCAACATTTTGAAGATTGACTTGCGCCATCACGTTAGCAAACTTGACTGGATGAGCGGTCTCAAGAAAAACACCTTGCTCATCTTCTTTCAGTCCTTTTTGAAGTGCGCTGTATCCAATAACGCCGTGTGGGTCTGCAGTATATCCACTGGATTGATAACAATCAGTCAAAGCAGATAATATCTCGTCATTGGTAAGACTGTATCCGCTAATCACCTCTTGCATAGCCGAAAGATCATCATCAAAAAGCTCAAGCATTCGTTTAAAATTGCTAGGATCTCCTACATCCATCGCATTAGCATGTGTACTAATACTTGGCTGTGCGACATAGCTTCCTGTTTCAAGATAATCAGGCACTATCCTATTATCATTGGTTGCAGCAATAAAACGTTTAATGGGAAGACCCATGCGCTTTGCAAAAAGACCCGCTGTTAAATTACCGTAATTTCCACTTGGTACTGCAACAACTAGGGACTGTTCCGTGAATTCCTGACAGATCCGAGCATAATAAATTGACTGAGGCAGAAAGCGTGCGACATTAATTGAGTTAGCGGAAGAAAGATGCTGATTCTTTCTCAGGTCATGATCCAGAAATGCCTGCTTGACTAGTGTCTGACAATCGTCAAAACTACCATCGATCTCAATAGCAGAAATATTCCCCCCCCAGGTAGTCAGCTGTAATTGCTGTACTACACTAACCTTCCCTTTGGGGAATAAAATTGTCACTCTTACTCCCGGAACCTTATAAAAACCTGCAGCAACAGCTCCACCCGTATCGCCTGAAGTAGCAACAAGAATATGAGTCCGTAGGTCCTTTTTAGAGGTGAAGTAGCCCATACACCTTGCTAAAAACCTTGCCCCTACATCTTTGAAAGCCCAAGTAGGTCCATGAAAAAGCTCTAACACTGAAACCCGATCGCTTATAGCCTTGATCGGGAGCTCAAAATTCACTGACTCTGAAACAATAGATTGCAATTGGACATCTGGAATTTCGCCTGCAACAAAGGGCCGCATCATATGCAACCCAATTTCCTCGATAGATAATTGAGCTAGATGAGAAAGAACATCTCTAGGTAATTTTGGTATCTCTGACGGGAAATACAAACCATTATCATCGGGTAAGCTCTTAAAAACTGCTTCCTGAAAATTCACGCTAAGTCCCCTATTTTGTGTACTGTAATAATACATCGACTATATGCTTATCGTTCCTAAAGAATTGATCGCTGACACAAACTTAAATAGTTCTATGCCCTCTTGCTCATACAAAGCTGGAACACCAGTTAAGATCCTATTGGCTACTGACTTATCATTTGTTAGCGCAAACATACTTGGACCGGAACCCGATATATTGAAGCCTAAAGCACCGGCATCCATACAATGTCTCTTTACTTCATCATACTTTGGGATTAGCATGGATCTGACAGGCTCAATAATTTCATCTTTCAATGACCGGCCAATTAGAGCATGATCTTTCATGATCAAGCCAGCAACTAAACCAGCAACGTTACCCCACTGACTGATGGCTTCGCTTAATTTTATCTGCTGCTTGACAATTCGTTTAGCATCAGATGTCTTGATCGTAACTTGTGGATATAAGATTACAGCGAGAAGGTCCTCAGGGTAGGGTATATTGATGACATCCAAAGGATGATAATCTCGAACGATCGTGAATCCACCAAGTAGAGAAGGGGCTACATTGTCCGCATGTGCTGCCCCTGATGCAACTCGCTCCCCTTCCATGGCAAAAGCGATCAACTCATGTTTCTCAAAAGGCCGACCCAATAATTCATTGACCGCATAAACTGCTGCTGCTGAACTACTAGCACTAGATCCAAGTCCACTACCTGCTGCGATGTTTTTAGATATTTTGATATCAAAACCAGCGGTTAAATCAGCAGTTTTTAACAGACTTTTAATCGCAACTGTTGCTACATTCTCGTCCGCAGCTAGCGGAATTCCGACGGCTCCGTCTATGGATATGATTTTGAGGACTTCATCATTTCGCAAGTTCACTTCCATCGTATCACCATAACCTTCCAAGGCAAACCCAAGCACATCATACCCGCATCCAACGTTGGCAACTGTTGCAGGGGCAAATACTTTTATCATGTTGCTCATACTCCAGCGCTAACCGTTTGTATTGGCTACTTTCATCACGTCCGCAAATATGCCTGATGCAGTTACTTCAGATCCCGCTCCTGCTCCCTTGATAACGAGTGGCTGCTCTTTGTATCTCTCAGTGTAAAAGAGAACGATATTATCCTTGCCCGCAAGGTGATAAAAAGGATGGGAATCATCGACCATCTCGAGCCCTGCCTTAGCATGCTCACCATCAAAACTTGCAACATATCTCAGCTTTTTATTCTCGGTCTTCGCGTCGTTAAAAAGCCTCGCGAAATGGGATTCATGTGCATCCAGTGAGGTGAAAAAGGCTTCCGTACTCTCCGCATCCATACATGTCTTTGGGACAAAACGTGTGCAAGCGACGTCTCCAAAGTCAATTGCATACCCACTTTCTCTTGCCAGGATAAGGATTTTACGCATGACGTCTTCACCAGAAAGATCTAGCCTTGGATCTGGTTCAGTGTAGCCATCGTTTTTAGCCATACGTACAACATCACCAAATTTCATCGAGGTATCATAGATATTGAATATGAAATTGAGTGTTCCAGAAAAAACACCCTCTATTTTCCTGATTCGGTCACCACTTTTTATTAAATCGTTCAAAGTCGATATAACGGGCAGTCCAGCACAAACATTCGTCTCAAATAGAAACTTGGACTTGAATTTTCGGGCAAGATGCTTGAGCGTTTGATAGTGCTGATAAGGGCTGGTAGCTCCTATCTTATTAGGTGTTACTACAGAAACGGATTTTTTCAACACCTCCGCATAGACCTCTGCAACTGTTTCTGACGCTGTAACGTCCACAAATATTGAATTCCGTAAATTATATTCACTTATCAACTGTAGCATATCATTGAGTTGATAAGGCTGTCCTTTATGAAGAAGAGACGTCCATGCTTCGAGCTTGATTCCTTCTTGGTCACATATCATCTTTTTTGAATTTGCAAGAGCGACCACCTGCACATCTAAATGATAGTGATCAATGAGGAATTGCTGTTGGTTCTTGATCTGTTCCAAGAATGCTTGACCAACATTACCTGCACCTAATACAAATAAATTAATCTTTCGAATCTCAGTTGTAAAAAAGGATTCATGAAGCACATTGAGTGCCTTTTTTAAATCAACCTGATTAATGACTATTGTGATATTGCGCTCTGAAGAGCCCTGAGCAATCGCTTTTATGCTGACTCCGTTTTGCCCCAAAGCATTAAACATCTGCCCACTAACACCCACTTGATTGCGCATGTTGCTCCCAACCAAAGCAAGCATAGCAAGATTCTCTTCAACTTCTACTTTATTGACTAAATGTGTCTTGAGTTCATACTGAAACTCGTCATTAATAGCTTCTATGGCAAGACTCAAATCTGTAACGGCTATCCCTACACATATACTGTGCTCTGATGACGCTTGCGTAATCATAATGATATTGACAGATTCATCCGCCAGCGCTCTAAATAGCCGGGCAGAAAAACTTGGTATCCCAACCATGCCACTGCCGGTTAGGTTTAGTAAGACTGTGTCACTGATCGATGAAATACCTCTGATGGCACTCGTATCTTGCCAAGTTCTGGTTATGACTGTTCCTGGATGATCCTCATTAAAAGTATTTCGAATATTGATTTCAATATTCTGTTCTAATGCAGGCTGAATTGTCGGCGGATAAATCACTTTGGCTCCAAAATGAGATAACTCTAATGCTTCTTCGTAGCTTAAATGTTCAATGCTCCGTGCTGTAGGCACCAGCTTTGGATCAGCTGTCATCAACCCATCTACGTCTGTCCAGATCTCCAGCTTTTTAGCCTCAAAAAAATTAGCAAATAAAGATGCTGAATAATCTGAACCTCCTCTACCCAAAGTAATTAATTCCCCTTTGGAGGATGAACCGATGAATCCAGGTACAATATTGATTCGTTTTAATTTTTTGCGGTCATTCAGTGCACGTTGTTTAGAAATATCAAATTGAACATGACCACCCCCAAAGTTATCATCACAGACGATCCATTCCATCGGGTTAAAAATGGCTACATCCTCAAACTCAATGCTAAAGTATGAGTGCACGATCAATGATGAGACCCGCTCACCAAAGCTTAGAACATAGTCCCTCGATTTCAAAGTGAGTTCTCTCAATAAAAAAATGCCCTTGCAGACATCTTCTAACTCATTCTGCAACCATTTCACCTGACCAATCAGATCTCCTTGCTGTCTAGCGGGCAACAACTGCCTAATTACGGCGAGGTGCATACGCTCTATTTCGGCTAGCACACCTTCATATGAGCTATCTCCTGCCGCAGCTAATTTTCCGATTTCATCTAGCTTATTTGTAACTCCGCCAATAGCTGACACTACAATCAAGAGTTTCTGCTTTGCGATCTTACTTGCGACAATCTTGGCCACTTTCCTGATACTATCAGATGTGCCAACTGATGTTCCGCCAAACTTTATTACTTCCATTACTTTTGATTATTTGAGCGGTATGAAACGTTCTCTCCTTTTGTTGAAGTTAATGGCTTTTGATGTACTCTACAATCCAATCTCCTACTTCGCTAGTCGAAAGTACTTTATCGCCTTCGGATATGTCTTCTGTCACTGCTCCTTCATTAATTGAAGCCTCGACAGCATCACGGATTAATGTACTCTCTCTCTGCAAGTCAAAAGCGTACTCAAACATCATGGCCGCGCTCAAGATAGTGGCGCAAGGATTTGCTATATTTTTTCCTGCTGCTTGTGGATAAGAACCATGAATCGGCTCAAATACAGACGTATGAAGTCCTATCGATGCAGAGGGTAGTAGTCCCAAAGATCCGCTGATCACTGAAGCCTCATCTGTAAGAATGTCACCAAACATGTTTTCGGTCACAATGACATCAAATTTTTTCGGCCATTGAATGATTTGCATTGCCGCATTATCTACGAACATGTACTCTACTTCAATATCTGGATATTGAGGTGCCATTTCTTGAGCAACTTCTCTCCACAACCTACTTGTAGCCAGCACATTGGCCTTATCCACAACAGTCAGCTGCTTTTTTCTTTTAGCGGCAAACTCAAAGCCTACTTTCAATATTCTTTCAATCTCGTGTCTCTGATAGACGCAAGTATCATAGGCGGTATTTCCATCTTCAGATCTCCCTTGTGGTTTCCCAAAATAAATACCTCCTGTGAGCTCTCTGATACAAACGAAGTCCGCACCATCCACAAGATCTTGCCTCAAAGGCGATTTATGAATCAAAGATTTGAAAGTAGTTAACGGCCGTATATTCCCATACAGGCCAAGTTCTTTCCGCATCTTTAATAGCCCTTGTTCTGGTCTTACTTTAGCCTGCGGGTCATTATCATACTTTGGGTCACCAATCGCACCAAATAACACAGCATCAGCTTCCATGCAAATCTGATGTGTCTCATCGGGATAAGGGAAACCAGTCGCATCGATCGCGACGGCGCCAGTGAGCGCTTCTTTATAAGTGAGCTTATGCTCAAATTTTTCACATATGGCTTTTGTGACTTTCATCCCTTCTGCGATAATCTCTGGTCCTATCCCATCACCGGCCAATACTGCTATATTCAAATCCATTTTACACTAGAATTTTATCCGTTTTGTTGTTTGTCTCTTTGTTAGAGGGCACCATCTGGACCAAGTTCAACATCTTTTCTGTCGCTTTGATCGCAGCGAAAGTTTGATCCGTGTCTATTCCTCTTGTTTTAAACTCTTTCCCATTTTGCCAAGTGATGGTGGTTTCTACCAAGGCGTCTGTTCGTCCACCGGGCGGAATCGATACAGAATAATCAATCAAAGCAGGCAGATTGATTGTTAGCTCATCATAAATCACCTTCAAGGCATTCATAAAAGCGTCATATTGACCATCACCAGACGCATTAGCTTCGTACAGTTCTCCATCAATAGAAACTGCGACTGAGGCGACTGGCTTCAAGCCTTTCGCATGGGACAGGTTATAATTGGAAACTAAGACTCTTTCCTGAATCGTTTCCCATTCCAGCACATCGGCGACGATATACGGAAGATCCTCTAGCGTTACCATCTCTTTTTTATCACCCAACTCAATGACACGTTGAGTTACTTTTTTTAGCGCAGCATCCTGTAATTCGATACCCAGTTCTGCTAAGTTCTTTTTAATATTCGCCTTTCCAGACGTCTTACCTAATGCGTACTTTCTAGTCCGACCAAAGCGCTCAGGCATCAGCTCATTGAAATACAGTTGATCTTTGCTATCTCCGTCGGCATGCACTCCACAAGTCTGCGTGAATACATTGTCTCCTATCAAGGGTTTGTTCGAAGGTATTCGCTGCCCTGAAAATGACTCAACCAACTTACTTATTTTGTACAGTTTATGTTCAGCCACATTGGAGGTTGCTCCCAAGTGATCTTTCAAAGCAGCTACTACGCTGCTCAAAACAGTATTCCCAGCACGCTCTCCCAGCCCATTCACTGTTGTATGAACAGCGGTCACCCCAGCTCGGACTGCGGCCATTACATTGGCAATTGCCAAATCGTAATCGTTATGCGCATGGAAATCAAAATGATAACCAGGATATTGGTCAATCATTTCCTTGCAAAACTCATATGATTGCTCCGGCGTCAGGATACCAAGAGTGTCAGGTAACATCATGCGTTTTATCGGTAGACCTTGCAATCCTTTCAAAAGAAAATGCACATAGTCTTTTGAATCGATCATCCCATTGGACCAATCTTCGAGGTATACATTGACTATTAGTCCCTGATCAACAGCGAGATTAATTTCATCTTTCAGATCAGATAGATGCTCATCTGGTGACTTTTTTAGCTGCCCAGATACATGCTTAAGTGACCCTTTACCTAGTAAATTCAGAACCTCGCCTCCTACTTGCTTGATCCAATCAATAGAAGCTCCTTTGTCAACGAAACCCAAAATCTCTACTGACTTCGTTTTTCCCTTGGATTTGGCCCATGTCACAATTTGCTCCGCTGCTAACTTTTCACCATCGGATACTCTGGCTGAAGCAATTTCGATGCGATCGACCTTGACTTCCTCCAGCAGCACTTTGGCCAATGCCAGTTTTTCTGAAGCGGTAAAAGCTACACCTGAAGTCTGTTCACCATCCCTCAAGGTAGTATCCATGATTTGAAACTTTGTTAGTTGCACTTTCATGTGATTATCTTTCTTTTTCAAAAGCTTCGATCTCCTCTTTCAAATTGATCAGGTAATCGATGTCATCATAGCCATTTAGCAAACACTGCTTTTTGTACGAATTAATCTCGAAGGGAACCACCGTGTCTTTGCCAATAACGGATAATTCCTGCTTTATCAAGTCCACTTCAAATGACTGCGCAGCATCACTACTAACAAAGTCAAACAACGAAGCCAAAACTTCGGGAGTAACCTGAATAGGCAAGAGGCCATTATTCAAGGCATTACCCATAAATATATCTGCGAAGAAGCTGGAAATAACCACTTTAAAACCATAATCATACAGCGACCATGCTGCATGTTCACGACTGGAACCACTTCCAAAATTTTTACCTGCAATTAGAATCGTACCAGTATACGTTTTGTCATTCAAGACAAAATCTTGGTTCACCTTGTCCCCTGAAGTATATCTCCAATCTCTAAAGAGATTGTCTCCAAACCCTTTTCTTTCCACAGCTTTTAGAAATCGTGCAGGAATGATTTGATCTGTATCTACATTTTCGATAGAAAGAGGAACAGCGGAACTTGTTACCGTATTGAATTTTTCGATTGCCATCTTGACTTCTTTAAGCTTCTTGTAATTGCATCACCTCTCTTGGGTCTGTGATGTGCCCTGTAATTGCACATGCGGCAGCCATAATTGGGCTTACTAACATCGTTCTGGCTCCTGGGCCTTGTCTTCCCTCAAAATTTCGATTAGAGGTCGATACTGCATATTTTCCTGCCGGTATTTTATCATCATTCATCGCAAGACAAGCAGAACAACCAGGTTGTCTCATGACAAAACCAGCCGTTTCAAGCACTTTGTCAATTCCTTCGGCAATGGCTTGCTTTTCCACTTGCTTTGATCCAGGAACAATCCAAGCCGTTATATTTTCTGCTTTCTGCTTTCCTTTTATGAAGGATGCAAATGCGCGTAGATCTTCGATCCGGCCATTGGTACAGCTACCGACGAATACAAAATCGACAGGTTTCCCCTTCATAACAGACCCATCCTCAAAGCCCATGTAATTCAGCGATTTGCTAAAGGTTTTCTGTTCTGAGGCATCAATCTCTGAAAGTGATGGTATGGACTGACTTATTTTGACACTCATACCAGGGTTAGTACCATAAGTAATCATAGGCTCTATGTCTGCCGCATCAAAAACATGTACGGTATCGTAAGCAGCCCCTTCATCCGTTTTCAGTGCTTTCCATTCTTCAACTGTCGCATCCCATTCTGTTCCTTTTGGAGCAAACTCTCTGCCTTCGATGTAATCAAATGTTGTCTGATCAGGGGCTATTAAGCCTCCTCTCGCGCCACTTTCAATACTCATGTTGCATAAAGTCATTCGACCTTCCATGCTCAAGTCTGTAATTGCTTTGCCGGCATACTCGATAAAATGACCCGTACCACCGCTTGTGCTTATCTTAGAGATGATATAAAGGGCAATATCTTTCGCAGTCACACCACCTGCTACTTCGCCATCCACCTGAATTAGCATGGTTTTTGGCTTGGGCTGTAGGATGCACTGAGTCGTCAGAACCATCTCCACCTCACTAGTGCCTATTCCAAATGCGATCGCACCAAAAGCACCATGTGTTGAGGTGTGGCTATCTCCACAAACGATAGTCATACCAGGACGTGTTAAACCTAACTCTGGCCCAATCACATGCACAATTCCTTGCCACTTGTGATCTAATCCATAATAAGGAATATCATTCTTTTTGCAATTCGAGATCAAGGTTTCTACCTGATGACGAGACAGTTCATCTTGTATCGTCAAATGCTGATTAATGGTTGGCACATTATGATCAGCTGTAGCCGTTGTTAGATCTGGTCGAGCAACTTTCTTCCCCCTTTTCTCTAAGCCCAAAAATGCGACTGGACTTGTCACTTCATGAATCAAATGTCTGTCAATGTACAATACATTTGGACCATCAGGAATACGCTTCACAACATGCGCGTGCCATACTTTATCAAATAAAGTTTTTACCTCTTTCATATTTTTTTCTGTTGTGATGGTTCCGTATTTGCCGTAAATATAACTGGCGGCATTTTATTGACTGCATCAAGAAATGCCTGCAGCGAAGCCGTGATCAAGTCGTCATGACTTCCGAAACCGTAAAACAATTTATTCTCCCATTCTAGTTGAACATGTACTTTTCCTACTTCCTTGCTGGTCTGCGAGAATGTCTGAATAAGAACCTCGTGAATCTTCATCGGTCTCTTAATAATATCCAGCGCAGCATTTATTGCCGCATCAATTCCTCCGATGCCTGAGGCCGAAGCCTCGCAAAGTTGTCCATCGATATCAAGCTTCACGATCGCCACAGGAAGTAGATTTTTACCAGTAACCACCTGCAGTAATTCTAAGTGGATGCTGGTTTTTAATTTTACGGCATTGCCCATCAAGCCCTCGAGGTCTTCGTCACCGATATTTTTCTGCTGATCTGCGAGGGTCAAAAATCTGTCATAGATTTCATTGAGCTCGTCTTTAGTCACTGTATAGCCCAAGACTAATAGCCTATGCTTCAAAGCAGCTCTACCACTTCTAGCGGTCAGCACAATGGAGGATTCATGTGCACCAACTTCCACCGGGTCAATTATCTCATAATTTTCACGATTCTTCAATACGCCATCCTGATGGATACCCGAAGAGTGAGCGAATGCATTTCGTCCGACGATGGCCTTATTAGGCTGCACCGGCATATTCATCAAGCTGGAGACCATCCGGCTGACCTGATGTATTTTTTTAGTATTGATACCCGTTTCAATATTCAGGTCCTTGTGGCTTTTGAAGGTCATCACCACCTCCTCCAGCGAGGTATTCCCTGCTCTTTCACCGATACCATTCATAGTGACCTCCACCTGACGAGCGCCGTTTAAGACACCGGTAACAGAGTTGGCTGTAGCCATACCCAAGTCGTTGTGACAATGCGTAGAGATGATAGCATTTTCAATCCCTCTTACATGATCTATCAGATACTTGATTTTAGCACCGTACATTTCAGGAAGGCAATAACCTGTTGTATCAGGAATATTGATAACAGTGGCACCCGCAGCAATGACCGCTTCCACAATACGTGCTAGGTATTCATTCTCAGTACGACCTGCATCTTCAGCATAAAACTCAACGTCTTCCACGAACTTTTTTGCGTACTTCACCGCTTTGACGGCTCGTTCCAAAACAAGATCTTCGGTTGACATCAGCTTGTGATATATGTGAAGATGCGAAGTACCGATACCTGTATGAATCCGCTTACGCTTTGCATACTGAAGGGATTGTACAGCAACATCGATATCCTTCTCAACAGCTCTGGTCAGTCCGCAAATAATTGGCTCCGAAACCGCTTTTGAAATCTCAACAACTGACTGAAAATCACCAGGGCTAGATATGGGAAATCCAGCCTCGATAATATCCACACCCAATCCCTCAAGCGCTTTGGCTATCTCTATTTTCTCATCAGTATTTAACTTACAACCAGGTACTTGTTCGCCATCTCTTAGCGTCGTATCAAAAATATGAAGTCTGTCAGCCACGGGTAATTGTGTTATTAGTTTACTTTTTGTTTTCTGGTCTCAATTTTCGAACAGCAGCTCCAGCTCTCCACATTTCAGATTCTTGAAGTTCTGCTAGTTCCTTTTCAAGCCCGACACGATAGTCTGCTTTTTGATTCGCCTCGATGGTAATTTTAGCTTCATTACCTGTTGCCACACTATCATATAAGTCTTCAAAAACAGGTGCTACAGCATCTCTAAACTTTTTCCACCAGTCTAGTGCACCTCTCTGCGCAGTGGTAGAACAGTTGGCATACATCCAGTCCATTCCATTCTCAGCAATCAATGGGTACAATGACTGAGTAGCCTCTTCGACCGTCTCGTTAAAAGCTTCCGAAGGCGAGTGACCTCTTTTTCTTAGTAGATCATACTGAGCAGCAAACAAGCCTTGGATCGCTCCCATCAAACTTCCTCGCTCTCCGGTAAGATCGCTATATACTTCCTGCTTAAAATTCGTTTCAAATAAGTAACCCGATCCAACGCCTATCCCTAGAGCGATCGTTCGCTCGCGGGCTTTACCAGTAGCATCCTGATGTATTGCAAAAGAAGAATTAAGTCCTTTACCAGCTACAAATAATCTTCTTAGCGAAGTGCCAGAGCCCTTTGGAGCCACGAGAATCACGTCTACATCCGTCGGCGGAATAATACCTGTCTGATCTTTATAAGTGACGCCAAAACCGTGAGAAAAATACAATGCTTTTCCAGCAGTTAAGTACTTTTTGATCACTGGCCATTGCTCGATCTGTCCTGCATCGGATAGTAGGTATTGCAGTATGGTTGCTTTGTCACAAGCCTCTTCGATTTCGAACAGGGTCTCACCTTCTACCCATCCGTCAGCTACCGCCTTTTTCCAGGAGTCACCGCCCTTTCTTTGCCCTACGATGACATTCATTCCATTGTCTCTAAGATTCAATGCTTGACCTGGTCCTTGTACACCGTAACCTATAATCGCAATTGTCTCATCCTTGAGTACCTCTTGCGCTTTGCTTAGTGGGAATTCTTCTCGTGTGACAACTTCCTCCTCTACACCTCCAAAATTAATTTTCGCCATTGTAATAGTTCGTTAATAAATTAAAAATCTTTAATACTTAGTTTATGTGACTCAGAGTTTTCCAACTCCTTAATATATGCTTCTGTTTTTCGTTTTGATTTTGAAATCGCCACCCTACCTGAACGGACAAACTCTAACAAACCAAATGGTTCTAGTGCCTGATATAATGCGTGCGTTTCTTCCTTGTGTCCTGTCTTTTCTATCACAATGTGATGTTCCTCGATCACCAAAATTCTTGCGCCATTATTCCGAACAAGTGTCTCGATTTTATTACCATTGAGAAAGGAAGCTGTTGGTACTTTGTATAAAGCTATTTCCTGATAGTAGACTTCGTCCTCTCCGTACACAAAAGCGCCTAGCACATCAATTAATTTCCTGATCTGCTTGATAACTTTCTGTACTTTTTCTTCTGTAGTAGTCAGTACGATTGTAAACCTACTTACGCCTTTCACTTCCGACGTAGAGACAT
>JBLHTU010000107.1:0-12652 GCA_047627515.1 Cyclobacteriaceae bacterium
GCTGATTTGTAGATAGCAGGTTATGAGCCTAAGCGTCGGGATCTGATAAAACTTCGTCAGACGGCACTGTTGAAAAGCGCCATACATCCTATAATATTCATCGAAATCAGATTGCACAGTGTTTCTTTTGAGAGATTTTCGTAGCTTTTGAAAAATTTATCTCATGCCAAGCAAGCCAATCGACAAAGCACCCGAAAGAATCAGCAAATCAGCGATTAAAAAATCGCTATTAATAGAGATTGCATGGGAGGTGCTAAATCAGGTCGGCGGTATCTATACGGTTATCAGATCGAAGGCCCCAACAACGACTACCAGATGGGGAAATAACTACTGCTTAGTGGGACCCTATATTCCACAGAATGTTGCTTCGGAATTTGAACCTATTGAGAAGTCAGACGATCCGTGTTTTAAAGCTGCTGCTAAACTACGAGAGCAAGGAATTGGAGCCCACTACGGAGTATGGTTAGTAAGTGGTCGACCCAAAGTCGTGCTACTGGATATAAATACGATCAGAGAGAAGCTGGGAGAAGTCAAGTATTATCTCTGGGAGCAACATGGTATCGCCACGCCAGAGGGGGATTTTTTGATTAATGATGTCGTTGCTTTCGGCGAACTCGTGAGAATGTTCTTAGATGCACTGTGTCAACCAGAAATTACAAAGAAGGACGTAATTGCTCATTTTCATGAATGGATGTGTGCTTCTGGAATCCCTGCGCTTCGTAGAGACAACGTTAATTGTACGACAGTATTTACTACGCATGCGACCATGCTTGGTCGGTACTTAGCAATGAATGATTCCGATTTTTATGATCATTTACCATACGTCGATTGGCAAAAAGAAGCCAAGCATTTTAATATCGAACCCAGTGTGAATATTGAGCGAGCGGCGGCACATGGATCGCACGTTTTTACGACTGTCAGTGATGTTACTGCCGCCGAATGCCGTTACCTATTGGGCAGGGAGCCTGATCTGGTATTACCAAACGGGATTAACAATGTCCGGTTTGAGGCATTGCATGAATTTCAAAACTTACACAAGGAGTATAAAAACAAAATACATCAGTTTACTATGTCTCATTTCTTTTCAAACTACACGTTTGACTTAGATAAGACGATGTATTTCTTTACTTCAGGGAGGTATGAGTACCTCAATAAGGGGTACGACTTGACGTTAGAGGCGCTAGCTCGCTTAAACCATCGTCTGATCACCGAAAAATCAGATATTACGGTGGTGATGTTTTTTATTACTAAGCGGCCATATCACTCCATCAATCCGGAGATCATGCAGTCGCGTGCTTTACTTGAAGAGTTCAAATACACGCTCGAAGCAATCAAGAAGCAGATCGGTGACCGGATGCTGTTCGAAGCCATGTCACATGATGATGCCAAGCTTCCTGAAATGAGTAAATACGTGGATGATTACTGGAGACTTCGATATCGTAGGACACTACAAAGCTGGAAGTCTGACAAGCTACCGCCAGTGGTCACGCATAACTTAATGGATGATGGAAACGATGATATATTGAATTATCTAAGGTCTTCGAATCTGCTTAATCATGAGCATGATCGTGTGAAAATCGTATATCACCCAGATTTTATTAACTACACAAATCCTCTGTTTGCTATGGAGTATCAGCAGTTTGTAAGAGGCTGTCATTTGGGGGTATTCCCAAGTTATTATGAGCCTTGGGGCTATACTCCCCTAGAATGCATTGCAAGAGGGGTTCCAGCTGTCACAAGTGATTTAGCTGGCTTTGGTGACTATGTTAACAAACAGTTCAAGGATCATCATCGAAATGGGACTTATGTAATCAAAAGAAAAGGCAAGTCGTTTGATGAGTCCGCGGGTCAACTGGCCAATAGAATGCATAGCTACATACGGCTTTCCCGACGCGAACGCATAGACCTCAGAAATAAAGTGGAAGCTTCTTCCGTTCGCTTTGATTGGAAAAACTTAAACAAGTACTATGATCAGGCTTATGCAAAAGCACTGAATAGAGGTTAACGGCTACTCCTTTGACGCTAAGATTGCTGCTTGATCAAATAGCTCTAGAGCTTTCTGGTAGATGCTGTTTTGCTGATTGATAATAGGATAGAAACCATCATTGTTCCAAGCTCTTCGACCAATAAATGCCTTGACGTACAGCTGGATTTTCTCTCTAGATGAATCAAATTGCTTTCCGTTGAAGGTGACATCGTTACTAGATCCGGCATCTACAATCTCTCGCAACATACTAGCGTCCACTTCAAAAGAGGAGATATAGTCAATTCTACCCATTGCCAGAATCATGTCTTCGTTTCTTTCGAAATAGGAGACTGCATATTCCGAAAGCGAGTTACTTGTGAGGAGTCGTGTAAGGTATCGTGTATTGCCTGCTGTATCTAAGGCAACGAAGTGATCAGGCATAATCCCACCCCCCCCATACACAAGTCGACCTTTGTCCGTCTTATATACGACGGAGTCATTCAATGTTACATTATCCTCATTGAAGACTTCTCCATTCTCAAAGCGCTCATAATATTCTTTTTGATAAGCTTCCATATCTCCATTATATGGTTTTTGAATACTTCGACCACTCGGCGTGTAATACCTGGATATAGTTAATCGCAACTCCGATCCATCATTTAGTGAGATAGGCATCTGGACGAGTCCCTTACCAAATGATCTCCGCCCCACAATCAGTGCTCGATCATGATCCTGAAGAGCTCCAGCGACGATTTCAGAAGCCGAGGCAGACCCTTCATCTACCAAAACAATCAGCGGTCCTTCCTCAAAATCACCTAGTTTTTTCGAGATGTGATTGTCATTATATCTTGATTCTTTGCCCTGTGTGTAGACAATCATTTGGTTACCTGCCAAGAACTCATCAGTCATATCTACGGCTCTGTCAAGATATCCGCCTGGGTTTCCGGTTAAATCAAGTATCAGCTTTTGCATGCCCTTTCCATTCAATGAGTTCAACGCTTCTTTGAACTCCATATATGTGGTTGAGGAAAACCTACTAACCTTGATATAGCCAATTTCGTCATCGACCATATAGCTGGCATCGATCGAGAACTGAGGGATTACGTCTCGGACGATCGCAAATGGGATCAATTCCTCTTCCTTTTTTCTTTTGATCTCAATGTTAACCTTAGAACCCTTTTCTCCTCTCAACCTATTGATGATATCTCGATTGGAGAACCCAATCCCTGCAATATTTTCACCATCGACGCTCACTATTTTGTCCCCTGATTGAATACCAAGTCGTTCCGAAGGCCCTCCAGATAATGGAGAAACGACATGCACTGTATCTTTAAAAATATTGAATTCTATCCCGATTCCTTCAAAATTGCCTTGAAGTTGAGACTGCATGAGAGTGAGGTCTTTGGCTGGAATATACGCTGTATGTGGGTCTAGTTTTTCAAGCATATCACTGATGACCTCTTCGACTAGCTCTTCTGTGTTGACCTCGTCTACGTAGTCATTTTCAATAAATGTAATTACTTGCCTTAGTTTATAGAGACTCTTCATCAAGTCAGGTTTGCTACCCTCGCCCCCAGCCATTTGAGCACCAATGAAGATGCCTATCGCAATCGCCACGGATATATATAAGGGTAATTTGTAGTTGGGGTTTCTTGCTTCGTTTGACACGGGGTATCTCTATTAGATGAAAATGCGATTAAAATTAACGCAAAACATTTAACGGTTAACATACAAAGATCGTTTTGCATTTATGAAGATTGGTATTCTTATATTTGACTTACAATGCAAATACTGAGTAAAAAAGTGTGTGAGCTAGTAGATGAAAACTTCATTTATGGCCGTGCGCTACATTATTTGGGAATTTCTTTTTTTGACTGTGAGAATAAAACCCTTCGAGAAATTTGTGAGGAAAAGCAGATCGATCACAAGCGGTTACTAAGAAGTTTTTATCGGTTCGACTCCAATGCGAGGATATCACTGAGTGAAATCAAGTCTTTTCCAATCCAGTTAGTGGTGTCCTACTTGAGGTTTTCACACCAGACATACATTAAGGATTCACTGCCGTATATCGCGGAACTTATCCAAAGATTAGAACCAAAACAGGAAGCGGTCAGCGATTTAATAGCTGTATTTCCAGACTTTGTAGAAGACTTTATCAAACATATCTATGAAGAAGAAGACCAGTTATTTGGGCACATAGATAGAATGGTGCGCAGCAAGCATAGCCATCATAGTTTGACATCGATCGCTATGCGGTCATTTCAGATCAATCTTTCGGATCAACAGGCCTTGCACGAAGAGGAAGATGAAATGGAGGCTCTTAGGTCTTTGCTCATGGAGATTAAAGTGGATTCCCTGCATTTGGAAGTGATCAAGAAAGAGATTCAGGCATTTGATCGTGAACTATTATATCACGCCACGATAGAAAACGAAATCCTTTTTCCTAAAGCGATTGAATTAGAATCTTCTGTAAAAAATAGAATTGCGGATCTTTCTAGATTGAATTAATGTCACGTATCCTAGCCATAGATTACGGCACAAAACGAACGGGGATTGCCGTAACAGATCCTCTTCAAATAATTGCAACACCCTTGCAGGGCGTTTCAACACATACTCTTTTCGACTTTCTGACAAGCTATTTTGAAAAAGAAGCGGTTGAAAAAATTGTGGTGGGCTGGCCTACTCAAGCAGATGACAGTCTCTCTTCAAATGCAGTCAATGTACAAGCATTTATCAATCGGTTTAAAAAATTGTTTCCAGATAAGCCTGTACTTTTGCAGGACGAATACCATACATCCAAAGATGCCATGAGAAGTCTCATAGCCGGCGGAGTAAAAAAAAAACAGAGAAGAAATAAACTGCAGATCGATGTGACAAGTGCTGTCTTGATCTTGCAGGCTTACATGTCAGAGTAATTATGATTTATCCTATTGTCCTTTTCGGAGACCCAGTACTTAAGAAGAAAGCCGCCTCGGTAGAAAAAGAAGATATCAATCTTAAAGAATTTATTGATGATATGTTTGAAACAATGTATCATGCCAATGGTGTAGGACTTGCTGCGCCGCAGATCGGTAAGTCCATCCGGATTTTTACCATCGACACGACACCTATGGAAGATGATGAATCAAAAGGTGTGAAGCAGGTGTTTATTAATCCTGAAATCATTAATGAGCAAGGAAGGGGCTGGGCTTTTGAGGAAGGGTGTCTAAGTATACCGGGTATCAGAGAAGATGTACATCGCTTGCCTAAAATAAAAATCAGATTCCAGGATGAAAATTGGGTGGAGCATGAAAAGTCATTTGACGGAATGATCGCTCGTGTGATTCAGCATGAATATGATCATATCGAGGGAATACTGTTTACTGATCATATCACGAATCTAAAGAAGCGCTTGCTAAAAGGCCGTCTTACTAACATTAGTAAAGGTAAGGTGGATGTAGATTATCGGGTAAAGGCGCCGGCTAAGAAATAAGGTGGTTTGAGACGGCGTATGATTTCTAAACTTCCGCAAGTAGGGATATCCATTTTTACCGAGATTTCTGCAAAAGCTGCGGCCGCTAAAGCACTGAATCTAGCGCAAGGGTTTCCTGACTTACCGGTAGATCAGGATTTGATAGACCGTTTGTGTCATTATGTGAAGTCCGGTGCAAATCAATATGCGCCCGGAGACGGAGTAATGTCTCTTAGAAAAAAAATTGCTCTGCTGACCGACCAGCTCTATGGCTATCTGCCAGATGCCGAGTCAGAAATCACGATTACTTCCGGAGCAACAGAGGGCCTAAATGATGCCTTTGCAGCACTAGTCAACCCTGGAGATGAAGTCATCGTGCTAGAACCTGCTTACGATGCCTATATTCCTGGAATTTTGCTCCATGGAGGTATACCTGTGTCAGTAAAGTTAGATACTGATACTTTCAAGGTGTCTTGGGAAGATATCGAACGGTCTATCTCTGATAAGACGAAGGCGATTATCATCAATAATCCACATAATCCAACAGGCACAACTTGGGACCAGGATGACATAAGTACTTTGTCTAAGTTGGCGGATAAGTATGATCTGATTGTGATCAGTGATGAAGTATATCACCACCTAATTTATGATAACCAGTCGCACCTATCAGTACTATCCGATGAGGCACTAAGAAAGCGGTCTATCGTACTTTTCTCCTTTGGGAAGACCTTTCATGTGACAGGATGGAAGGTGGGCTATGTCATAGCGCCAGATCTATACACAGATGAGATCAGGAAGATGCATCAGTTTGCGACGTTTTGTGTGCACACACCGACTCAGTTAGCAATTGCAGACGCTCTCACGTTTGATCGTATCCGTAAAGTCAATGATTCTTTTGAGGGAAAACGAGACCGGCTTATCAAGGGCTTATCAGAAACTAAATTTAGAATGAAGCCTGCCGCAGGGACCTACTTTCAAACGGTAAATTATCGACAGTATAATCAAAAGGAAGATCGGCAGTGGGTAGACGAGCTGATATTAAACCCAGGCATTGCGATGATTCCACTGTCCCCTTTTTATCAAGATGAAACACAGACATATCAATTGAGGATTTGCTTTGCTAAAGCAAATGAAACTCTTGACAGTGCAATTAATATATTGCAATCACTATGAGAACAGGCCAGCTTCGTGTTACGATTGTGCAAGAAGATCTTTACTGGGAAAATATTGAGGCTAATCTTGCGCACTTGGAAGAGAAGATATGGAGCCATGAGGAGAGTTCAGACCTCATTGTCTTACCTGAGATGTTTACTACAGGCTTTTCTATGAACCCTGCGAGCTTAGCGGAGCCTAGAAACAGCAAGACCTTTCGTTGGATGAAGCAGCAAGCGGAACAGCATAAAGCGGTCGTCTGTGGTAGTTATATCATCAATGAGGACGCCAAGTATTACAATCGGTTTTATGCAGTGTATCCTAATGGACAGTTCTTGCATTATGATAAGCGCCATTTGTTTACGCTTGCTGGAGAGTCATGCTATGAGGCGGGTATCGAACGCAAGTTTTTTGTGGTCAAAGGGTTTAACATCATGCCTAACATATGTTACGATCTTCGTTTTCCAGTATGGAGTAGACAGCAGTTAACCCATGAGTATGACCTTCTGCTTTATGTAGCTAATTGGCCTGCGCCAAGAATAGCCGCTTGGGATACATTACTCAAAGCGCGTGCCATAGAAAATCTGAGTTATGCGGCCGGAGTAAATAGAGTTGGCAGAGACGGTGCTGAAAAAATGTACGTTGGTCATAGCAATGCCTATGATTACCTGGGTCAACCTTTTCTTGACCTGCAGGAGGAGGCATTTATCAATACAGTCACATTTGATTTACAAAAATTAGATCAGTTTAGGGCTGATTTTCCTTTTCATCAGGAAGCAGATCAGTTTGAGATGCCTTGAGCCATTCCGATAGATAGGCAAGTAATTCGTTTCGTACAATAGATGTTCCAAGGCTCATTTTAAGCACTTTCTCTTTTTCAACATGCTCTCCTGTCCAGCCGAAGGGGTGTCCAAATTTCCTCACGGTATTGACTAGTTTATAAAGCCCTTGCGTCTTACCGTCTTGTGTATCTGATATTGCAATTACCTGACACTTACGTTGGCTGCTCAGGGCATAATTAGCAAGTGAGTAAGATTGAGCATCGCTAAACGCGTCTAATATCAGTACGCCAGCTGCCGGAAATTTGCTCACTAGGTGATGAATATCCTCAAAAAATTGAGCGTCCATCGGATCACTTACACATTCGTACAATAAGAGCGTAACCTCACGCATGTTTTGCCAGTTATCTTTGCGTGAATATAAACACACCCATGGATAATTTTATCGAGTTTCTTTACTCACGGTTCTTACTAAGTGATGGAGTATCTATTGATACCAGAACAGTGCGGACCGGAGATTTATTTTTTGGGATCAAAGGCCCCAATTTCAACGGAAGTGCGTACGCAGAGGAAGCTCTCAGCAAAGGAGCAAACTATGCTGTGATAGATGACCCCGCACATGAGACGGACGACAAGCGGTTGATCTACTGCGAGAATGCTCAGCAGGCCCTACAAGAACTGGCAGTATTTCATAGAAGTAAATTCTTTCGCCCTGTGATAGGCCTCACAGGTTCAAACGGTAAGACCACCACAAAGGAGTTGGTCGCAGCGATACTTGCTAAGAAGTATATCATTCATGCTACCAAAGGAAATCTCAATAACCACTTGGGCGTGCCACTTACAATTTTGGGGATTTACCCTCAAGTGGAGATCGCTATTATTGAAATGGGAGCCAACCATATAGGAGATATTGCTGAATTGTGTCAGTTTGCCAATCCGACCATTGGGTTGATAACCAATATTGGACATGCCCATACAGAGCTATTTGGTGGAATAGAAGGTGTCCTGAGAGGTAAGACTGAGCTTTTTGATCATTTGAGAGATAAGCAAGGGTTGCCATTTATCAATCTTGAAGACAATCGGCTTAAGCATTTGACTGCTCGATTCGAAGAGCCGGTTACCTTTCCAGGCGCAGACGTCAAGTTACTCGATGAAGGCCCATTGGTCAGCGTCCAGATCGGAACCTTGACGGCGTCCACGCAACTCTTCGGTTCTTATAATTTCGGCAATATAGCTGCGGCAATTGCTTTAGGCAGATATTTTGAGGTAGCCGATCACTTGATCGTGGAGGCACTAGAGCAATATGTTCCTGACAATATGAGGTCTCAGGTGATTGAGGATAATAATGTGACATTGATCATGGATGCTTACAATGCCAACCCTGATAGTATGCTAGTGGCGCTGGAGAACCTTACGAAGCAAGACGGAAAGAAACTCGCCATCGTAGGGGATATGTATGAAATCGAAAATCAAGAAGACGCCCATAAGCATATCGGGGATTGGTTAAACAAGAATCATATGGAGGCAGTTTTTGTCGGTGAACGCATGAAAAGTGCAATGACTGCTTATCCAGCAGCTACTTATTGTCAGACCCTTGAGGAGGCAAAAGAGTATCTCAAAAGTGTCGACCTGACGGGCTATCATGTATTACTAAAGGCAAGCAGATCGGTCAAATTGGAACAGTTGAAAGAGTCAATACTGCAGCTTAGCTCAACATGAAAAATATTTTAGTCTTTTTACAACAGTTGTCCCAGCATAACAATAAGGAATGGATGACGGAGCATAAATCGATATACCTTGATGCAAAGGGGCAGTTTCTTGAGATCGTTGAGCAGTTGATCGCTGGAGTCGCCGGTTTTGATTCCGATGTTACGGGCTTAAGCCCAAAGGATTG
This sequence comes from Cyclobacteriaceae bacterium, assembly GCA_047627515.1. Taxonomy (GTDB): domain Bacteria; phylum Bacteroidota; class Bacteroidia; order Cytophagales; family Cyclobacteriaceae; genus JAYPLE01. The sequence goes on from JBLHTU010000107.1 coordinate 9,243, forward strand.
CATTTTTCGGATTAACCGAGATATGCGATTTAGCAAAGACAAATCACCATACAAGATCAATTTTGGAGCTGCTATCACTCCTGGTGGCAAAAAGTCACATTTGCCAACCTATTTTATCAATATACAGCCAGAAGGGTCATTCATTGCAGGGGGTGTCTATATGCCAGAAGTAGATAATCTAGCCAAGATCAGACAAGAAATAGACTACAACCCATCGGAATTAAGAGATATTGTTACTTCAGATGAATTTTCCCAAATGTGGGGCAGTGTCTCCGGGGAAGAGTTGAAACGTGCGCCCAAGGGTTACCCGGTCGATCATCCGAATATTGACTTGCTAAAGAAAAAAAGTTTTACGGTTATGAAGTCTATGAAGGATGAGGAAGTGCTCTCAAAGGGGTTTATTGATCAGACAAAAGCTGCATTTCAGGTACTTTACCCTTTCAATCAATACTTTTCGGTGGCGATGAGTTAAATTATTTCAACGAAAAATTTGCAAAGCATCTAAACCATTGTAGTTTTGCGAACCGTTTTTTAGGGCGCTTAGCTCAGTTGGTTCAGAGCACCTCGTTTACACCGAGGGGGTCGGGGGTTCGAATCCCTCAGCGCCCACAATATCCAAAGTGATCACTTATTAAGTGGTCACTTTTTTTTTCATCTCGCCGGTGCTACTTCTCTTAGAGAGCTTAGACTGTATCTTTTACGCCGGCGGTATGTTCTTCGTCACGCTCTTTTGCTGGCATCCATTTTAACGCCATCCTTTTACTACTAGGCCCTCAAGCATTTTCCAATAGGATTATAAGAATACCCGATTATAGAAGATATTTGTTAGTCTTACGATCTAGCGACAGTCATTTTGTATACACTGTCTCAGAATCTAGCGATAAAAATGATTGACCATGAATAAGCGTGTATTGTCTTTTGGTGAAATATTATGGGATTTGATAGATGAAGAAGCCCATTTGGGAGGTGCACCTTTAAATTTTGCTGCTCATGTGAAGAAGTGCGGTTGCGATTCTGCAATTCTATCTTGTTTGGGAAATGATAGATTGGGTGAAAAGGCATTTGATGAAGTGGGCAAACTGGGTATTGATACTAGTTTGATCATGAGGCGAAATAAAAAAACCGGGCTTGTGAATGTGATACTTCATAATGGAATACCAGAGTATGAAATCCTGAAGCCTGTTGCATATGACTATATTGATTTAGGCCGAATTGATTTGGCAGTTATCAAGACCTACGATGTTTTTTATTTTGGTACTCTCATCCAGAGAAGTGCTAGTTCTAGGGAGTCTCTATATCATCTGCTAGAAGGCATTAGTTTCAAAGAAGTCTTTTACGATGTCAACTTAAGAAAAGACTCGTACACGCAGGAACACATTGATAAGTCACTGAATTTCTGCACTATTTTGAAGATCAACGATGAAGAAATCCAAGAACTTTCGCTGATGTTTTATGACGAGGCGTTAGATAACACGGAGTTTTGTGAACGACTTATTGAGGCAAGACCAAAAATTCATACCGTGATCATCACGGCCGGAGGAGAGGGTAGCTTTATCTACCATGAAAAGAAACTGACACATATAGCACCTAATTCGGTGGAAGTAGCAGATACTGTTGGTGCAGGAGATGCCTTTAGTGCAGGATTCATTTCTACATTATTACGAACAGGGGATGTGCTAAAATCCGCAGAAACAGCTTCGGTTCTCGGGGGATTTGTTGCCTCCAAATCCGGAGCTATCCCAGTATATACAGAGGAATTGATTCAACTGCTTTCTTGATCTTGGATAGAAGACATATTTCAGAAAACGCTACAGAAAGATACAGTTGACTATGAGGACTTATTTTTCGATATTGCTTTTTTTAGCCGTTCTTGTATTTTCCGACAAGGCTCAGAGCGTGCCGCAACAGGACAAGGCTCAGATTGAGCTTAAACGTATAATCGATACGGCTAAAGCAAATCTGTTTTCAAGTCCTGCACAGGCGTCTACGCTGCTGAAAGAGGCGTTTTTAGCAGCAGAGAAATCTGGGTATAAAAAACTATCCTATGATGCGGTCTATGATTTGGGTACTGCTTATTACTTGATGGGGAAGTTCGATTCTGCGGGTATGTATTACAGCGAAGCATTTAACCAGTCTCTGGCTACCAATGATCAAGAAGGGATCGCCAATGGCTATAATCGAATGGGGTTGATTTATGCGATCAAAGAAGACTACGCGGCTTCCGAAGAATCTTTACAGTCAGGCCTAAAACGGGCATCTATTATCAGCGACACTACTCTTAGGTGTAAGCTGCTGCTGAATTTGTCTATTACCTTTGATGATTGGGGTCAAGATAGCCTCGCATTGGTGCAGATTGACAGCGCCGTTGACTACGCTTACTCCGTCGGCAACACCTTTTTTGAAGCGATGTCGAGAAACAGAAAAGGATATATTCTTAGTGATCTAGGGCTATACAAAGAATCAATTAAGTCACATAAGCAGGCACTTGCAGTAGCAGATGCCGACAACAAATGGGAAAAGTGTTTTGGATATGCGGGACTAAGTCGCGCATTCCTGGCCATGGAGGACACTGATAGTAGCATTTATTATGGAGAAAAGGGTCTTGTACTAGGAACAGATCTTGGTGGTCTTTGGGAATTGCAACAAGTGACTAAGTACCTTTCAGAAGCGTTTTTACTCAAGGAAGATTATAACAAGGCTTATCATTTCCATGTATTGCATAAGTCTTATAGTGACAGTGTATTTAATAAGGAGAAGAACCAGGAGCTCAATGAGTTTCTACTCAACGCAAGTCAGCTAGAAAACAGCCAACTTGAATTAGAAAATAGGCTTTCAAGGAGCTTAGCGGAAGATCGAAGAATCATTGTAGTCACCTTATTGATCTTAGTTGCAGTACTCATAGGCTTTTTGTTTTTTGTCTATCGGAGCTATCAGTTGAAGCACCACTTGAATCGAAACCTGATGGAAAAAAGCCAGATCATATCTGATCAGCATCAATTGTTGCTTCTGCAGGATCATAAAAAGGACGAAATACTTGCGGTGATTAGTCATGATATGAGGAGTCCAATATCAGCAATGAAATCCATGATAGAGATTTTGAGGATGGATGTTTCTACTAACGATAAATATCAGAAGGTGCTCTCTGACACTGAGGCATATATCGATCGCCTAACACGGACCTTGAATGATTTGCTTGCCTGGTCAAAAATTCAGTTCAGTTCCAGTCAGGATAAGCTGGAAAAGGGTCAGATAAACGAAGTCGCTACAGCGGTCATAAAGTTATTGGAGGGGAGCGCTAGAAGTAAGCACATCAGTATTCTTCATGATTCTGGTGCCGGTGATGTTAGTGTATATGCAGATTTTCAGAAAATACGAGTAATCATTCGCAACTTGCTCAACAACGCAATCAA